>CAYYXX010000001.1:0-68854 GCA_964475905.1 uncultured Clostridium sp.
TAGTTAATTTATATTAGATATTATACTATTATTTACATTATTAAACAATCAATTTAATCAAATTTTTTTTCATTTTAGACTTGATATACACTATTACTCTATTATTACTAAATTTTTTTAATATTTTACACTTATCAAATTTAAAAGATGTTAACACATTGTTCTTGTTAACACCAATTATTTTAATATACATTTTTTTACTTATTATTATATTTTTTAATTACTCCTTTACTTTTAATTAAATCATTCTTTATATATATCTTACTCTCAATATCTAAATTAGGCATATATGCTAATTCTATCATAAAATTACTTACCCAACTTTCTACATCATCTGTCTTATCAAAACTTGCTAATTCTACAAAATAATCATCTTCTTTTTCAAAACAATTTTTGTATGAAAAAAATATAATTCCATCAGTAACTATAAAATCACTTGGATATTTATCATACCTAGTACTATATTCACTATCTAACATATAATACCCATCAATGCAATTATCTTCTGCAATAATATATCTATCAATATTATAATATTTATCCAAAGCACTCAAGATGATTTTATTATTCTCATTTTTTCTTCTAACATAAGACAATATCTTCCAAACAGTAAATGTTGGTAATTTTCTTAATTGAATGTTAAACTGTCTTCTTTCTTCTAGCAGTTCTATTGAATAGTTAAAGGCATCAAAATAATCTTTATTAGACTTTACTGCTTCTATATGTTTATATAATCTTAAATTTTCCATTATTTCATCACTAAATAAAAATTCTTCAAACATAGATACAATATCATCATTTACACTACTCATCAAATAATATTTTTCATTTTTTAATTCAAATAAATAATTATCAATAATCTCTTTAATTTGAGAAATTAATATTTCATTATTCATAACACATTTATTATTTCTTAATAAATTATTACATTTCTTTATATTTTCTTTTATCTTCTTAGTTTCAATACCTCTACCAATACATAGAGCAAGTATTAATTCTTTATTTTGATATAGATATACATATCTCTTAATTAATTCAGATTTTACATTATCTTCCATTTTTAAAATCTCCTCAATTTATAACTTATTTCCCGCAACATTGCTTGTACTTTTTCCCGCTTCCGCAAGGACAAAGTTCATTTCTTCCAACCTTATTACTCTTCTTCTGCACTTTTCTATGATCTTTACTATCATTAGTAACAGCACTCTTAGCAACTTGTTTTCTCTCTAAATTTTGTCTAATCTCAGATTTAAGTAAATAAATACTAATATCTTTGTTAATTCTACCAATCATTTCATCAAACAATTGATAACCTTCCATTGTATATGCCTGAAGCGGACTAGTATTAGCATATCCTCTAAGACCAATTCCATCTCTCAAATGACTCATAGTAGAAATATGTTCCATCCAGTAATTATCAATAACCCTAAGAGAAATAGCTTTCTCAAATTCATCTCTAACCTCAACTGGTATATCTTCAAGTTTTTCCTCATAATCCAAAGAAACATTACTATAAATAATATCAATAACTTCCTCTGCACTCTTACCATTAATCTCAGATAAATTAATTCTATATTTTTTAAGTAAATTCTCATTAGAAGCTTCTAATATTTCACTATAATCATCTTCCTTAAGCTTATTACTTTCAACTAAATGAGCACTAACAATATCACTAATATAACTATTAAAACCATTTAAAACAGTATCATGAATAGACTCATTATCTAAAATTTCATTTCTTTTAGCATAAATAATTTCTCTCTGATTATTCATAACATCATCATAATTAAGAAGTTGTTTCCTAATATCAAAGTTATTACCCTCAACCTTAGTTTGAGCAGATTCAACAGTTTTAGCAAACATTTTATTTTGAATAACCATATCTCCAGTAAAACCTAAATTTTTAAGCATATCCTTATATCTATCAGAACCAAACCTAACAAGCAAATCATCTTCAAATGAAACAAAGAACTGAGTAAAACCCGGATCCCCCTGTCTACCACTTCTACCTCTAAGCTGATTATCAATTCTTCTAGATTCATGTCTTTCACTACCAATAACACAAAGACCACCAAGATCTTTTACACCCTCACCAAGTTTAATATCCGTACCACGACCAGCCATATTAGTAGCAATTGTAACAGCACCTCTCTCTCCTGCATGAGCAATAATTTCTGCTTCTCTAGCATGATTTTTAGCATTAAGTACCTCATGAGGAATCTTCTTCTTAGTAAGCATCTTACTTAAAAGTTCCGAAGTTTCAATAGCAATAGTACCAACAAGTACTGGTTGTCCAACTTTATACCTTTTCTCAATTTCATTAATAATAGCATTATATTTACCACTTTTACTAGGATATAATAAATCAGTAGCATCTTCTCTAATAACAGGCTTATTAGTAGGAATCTGGATAACAAACATATTATAAATATTTCTAAACTCTTCCTCTTCCGTTTTAGCAGTACCAGTCATTCCTGCAATCTTATTATACATCCTAAAGTAATTTTGAAAAGTAATCGTAGCAAGTGTTTTTGTCTCTTGTTGTATTTTAACCCCCTCTTTAGCCTCAATAGCTTGATGAAGACCATCAGAAAAAGCCCTACCTTTCATAAGTCTACCAGTAAATTGATCAACAATAACAACTTCTCCATCTTGAACAACATAATCAACATCTAAACTCATAGCATAATTAGCCTTAAGAGATTGATTAATATGATGAACAAGAGCTGTATTATTTATATCATATAAATTATCTAAATTAAAATATTCTTCAGCTTTTCTACTACCCTCATCAGTCAAACTAACAGCTTTAGATTTTTCATCTATAATATAATCCTCATTTTCATTTAAACGCTTAACATACTTATCTGCCTCCATATACAAATTAGCAGACTGCATAACTCCCCCTGAAATAATAAGCGGTGTTCTAGCTTCATCAATCAAAATAGAGTCAACCTCATCAACAATACAATAATTAAGTGGTCTTTGCACCCTATTTTCTTTTTTTACAACCATATTATCTCTTAAATAATCAAATCCAAGCTCATTATTAGTACTATATAAAATATCACAATTATATGCCTCCTGCTTTTCCTTAAAAGAAAGTTCTCTTAAATTAAGACCTACAGTAAGACCTAAAAACTTAAATATACTACCCATCCACTCAGAATCTCTAGTAGACAAGAACTCATTAACAGTAACAATATGAACACCATTACCAGTAAGAGCATTCAAATATGCTGGAAGCACACAAGTAAGAGTTTTACCCTCACCAGTTTTCATTTCCGCTATATTACCATAATGAATAGCAAGACCACCAAGTAATTGACAATAAAACGGCTTCATTCCAACACACCTATAAGCAGCTTCTCTAGCAACCGCAAAAGCTTCAACTAATATATCATCAAGACTTTCACCATCTTCTAATCTCTTTTTAAATTTTTCAGTATAATTAGCCAGTTTCTTATCAGATAAATTACTCATCTCCTCATCTAAAGCATCAATCTGATCTGCTAATTTAGTAAATCTATATAATTCTTTATACTCATTATCAAATAATTTTTTAATTGTTTTAAACATTAAATCATCTCCTAGATAATATTTTACTATATTTTAATTGAAAAAACTAGTATATTTCCTTACTTTATTGTAGTTTTCACTCTGTATCTAAGTTCTTCACAAAAACATTATGAGTAAGTATAATCCTAAAGTCAGTAGTTTACTTATAAACAATATATGTTGATAAACCAAATTATTAAGTAAAAATTATCAACAGATACTGTGGACAGCTTAACAAAGAAAAAGAAAGTATCAACAATAACTGTTGATACATAATTCTATTTAGTTTCAATCAAACCATAATCTCCATCTTTTCTCTTATAAAGAACACAAATCTTATCAGTATCCATATCCTTATATACAAAGAAAGAGTGTCCAAGAAGTTCCATTTCTAAAATAGCCTCTTCTTCATCCATAGGTTTCATTTCAATATGTTTTCTTTTAACAATTTTTTCCTTACTCTCTTCATCATCATTTAACTCAAAATCAAAATTAAAATCTCTAATATTTTCTTTGATATTTCTATTTAATCTAGTTTTGTTCTTTCTAATTTGCCTTTCTAATTTATCACTAACTAAGTCAATAGCAGCATATAAATCATCATTCTCTTCTTCACTTCTAAGAATAAATTTATTAGTAGGAATAGTAACCTCCACTATCTGAGAATTACCCCTTACTCTAGCAAGTACATTAGCGGTAATATCATCATCCTTAAAATACTTTTCAAGTTTTCCTAACTTAGCTTCAGTATAATCTTTGATTGCATCGGTAATAAGCATTTTATCACCACGAATATTGTATTTCATATACACATCCTCCTCCTATAAATAAAGTATATCAAAAATAATTTAAAAATAAAATAGAAAAAATGCAAATAACATAATTTAACATAATTAAGACCAAAGTTTAGACTTATACTCCCCATTTTTAACTAGTTTTTTAATAGAAGCCTTAACATCAGGAGTATCTTCTCTATAAGTAACCCCATGCCAACTAGCAGAAGTTTTAATAACTTTCATAGAAGCTTTACCACTATTAATCAAATAACTAACAACTTCAGGAATCAAATATTCTGAGGTAAGCATATCATTTTTATTATCTTCAAAAAATTTATCAAATCCCTCTTCGATATAATTAAATATACTAGGAGTAAATAATAATAAATTCATACTTACAGTATCCTCATCACTTACAATAAAACTACTACTTCCATCTAAAGGCTTAGCAATAATATCATTATTAATTTTTTCAACCTTACTCTCAGTAATAGATTTTAAATAACAATTATCATTTACCTCACAAACACCCCTTTTAACAGAACCATTTTCTGTTAAAGTATTAGATACCATATAACCAATCATTCCATAATCATTAGAATCATTAGCAGTTTCACTTAAAAAATTATAAGCCTTAACAAAAGCATCTCTACCATAAAAATCATCAGAATTAATCATAGCAAAAGGCTCATTAACAAAATCCTTAGCACACAAAACAGCATGAGCAGTACCAAGAGGCTTAACTCTATCTTTTGGAATAACACAACTAAGAGGTAAATTATCAAGTTCCTGAAAAGCATATAAAACTTTTACATGAGGTTCAATTCTTTTACCAATTGTCTCCTTAAATAACTCATAATTCTCCCTTTTAATAATAAATACAATCTTATTAAAACCAGCTAAAGTAGCATCATAAACTGAATAATCAATAATAAATTCCCCATTAGGTCCCATTGGTTCAATCTGTTTTAATCCCCCAAATCTACTCCCCATACCAGCAGCCAAAATAACTAAAGTAACATCTTTTTTCATACTTCCTCTCTTTCTACCCCTCTTATCTCTTCTTATAAATAAATTATATCAAATAAAATAAAAAAAGTTAATACATAAAAGAAAAATGATACATACAGTATCACTTTACTTAAATTGTTTCATATAAACATTATATTTCTTTTCCAATACAGTATCAGAAAATTTAAAACCAGCATCTTCCCTTAACTTATCTAAAGCAATATAAGAAATATTAGTATCATCAGCTTGTTTCTCACTAACTAAAGTATCAATTATTTCTTCCTTAACATCATCCAAAGAAGGTTTCTCTTTTTGATCAATCCTATAAATAACATGATAACCATAAGAAGTTTTAACAGGTTCTTTACTATAACTATCATTCTCTAATTCTTCCATAGCACTCATATAAGCAGATTCTAAACTTGCATTATATGATTTATATCCCAATTCTTCATATGTAATTTGATCTTTATACTCATCCTTTACCTCATCAAAAGATTTACCAGAATCCAACTTAGAAATAATTTCTTTAGCCAATTTAAGAGCCTCATCTTTATCCTCATCACTAGCGGAAGAATCAACCTTTACCAAAATATGCTTAGTATTAATATCACCATATACCTTATCATCATAATACTTTTCCACATCTTTATCAGAAAGTAAAGTCTTAATATAATCTTTAGCATAATTATTTCTTCTATATTGTAATCTTAAATAATCAATAAAATCATTCTCACTAGCAAATCCATTATTCGATAAGAAAGTAGCTTTATCCATCTGATAATATTGTTCATAAGCATTATAATAATCCTCAGCCTGACTCTTTATCTCATCATTCATATCATCATTTTCAGGATATTTTTCTTCTAAAATTTTATTATCAATCTTATCTAGTAAAGAACTAATAGAATAAATATCTTTCATATCCTCATATAATTCATCCGCAGTTACAACATAACCATCAATTTCCGCTACTGGTTGTGTACCATCCTCCAAAGTAGCAATTCTATCAGGCCAAATTATTACTACAACTAATATAGTAACTAATATTCCTCCAATAGTACCATAGATAGCTAATTTATATTTATCAAAAAATTCAAATATCTTCAAAACCTTATCATCATTTACCTTATTTACCCTTTCTTCAGTCTTCTTCTTAGTACTTTTACTAGATACTTTCTCTTTATTTATTTCTACCTCTTTTTTACTTTTCTTTTTTTCATCCTTTTTCTTTGCCATTTTGTTATCTCCTTTCAAAATTACATTAATATGATATCAAAAATAAAGAAAAATTACAATATCATTTTTAAATTATGGTACAAATAACATAATTTTATATAATTTTTTAATTAAATTTGCCATTCTATATCAAACTTAAAAATTAATATTGACCATTTAGTTTTATTTTAATATTATAAACACTAAGACAATATAAAAGGGAGATAGTATTAATGAATAATTTAATATTAAAAGATAACACTAAGATAGAAGATTTAGCTTATATATAATAAGTGCGTAGGCACATTATTTTAAGACTTATTTATAAGGCTTAAAATAACAGTGCGAGACTATCTTTAGATAGGCTCAAACTGAACATAATAAACTAAATTATTTTTATAATTTAATTAGCCTAGCACCTTTTTATTAGTTTCCCATAAAATACTGTGAATAGAAAAAAAGGAGGAATGTATTATGAGTAACTGTGGATGCGGTACTGGTTCTAGTGCTGCTATTGTGTTAGTTCTATTTATCCTACTAATAATCATATTAGGCGCTTGGATATAATAAAAGGAGGTGCATAATAATGTCAGGTAATAGTTCATGTAGCAAATCCTGCAATCAAAAAGGAAGTAGCGGTTTATTAATAGTTATAGTATTATACATTTTACTTGCTATCATATTAGGAAATGCTTTCTTATATTATTAAAAAATTTAGAGAAACTATCTTCGGATAGTTTTTTATTATAAATAAAAAAGTAGAAATATTCTACTTCAATATGTCATAAACTTCTTCAATTGACAACTTACTCTCATTATAATACTTAGGAATCAAATGTAAATGATAGTGCTTAATATCCTGACCTAATCCATTATTTTGAGCAAGCGTAATACCATCACAATGTAACCTATCTTTGATGCAATCAGCAGTCTCTTTAGCAACTTTCAAAATATGTCCTAAAGTTTCATCATCTATATCAAAAAAATCTTGATAATGTTTCTTAGGAACAACAAGAGTATGCCCAGTACTATTAGGATTAACATCTAAAAATACTTTAACAACATCATCTTCATATATAGTATATGATGGTACTTCATTATTAATTATCTTACAAAAAACATCCATATTATATACCTCCAATACCATTATACTAAAAAAAAGAAAATAAATAAATATTTTCTTAAGCGAATATCTGCGAATATTCTATTAACATTATGTAACAAAACAATATAATTTATACCATCATAAAACTAATTACTAATTTTACTAAAAATTTTTACTGTATCATAAAAAGAATTAAACCTCTTATTCCAATTATTCTTAATCTCCTTAATCAAAGAATTTCTAATAATCTTAATATCCTCCTCATCTTTCTCAAAATAATCATAATACAAATATCGCAAATTAATAATATTTTTTTCACTATTAATATATTTAATAAGAAAACTCTTCTTCTCTCTTACACTTCTTAAAACATCATCCCTTTTTAACTTAGTATCCTTAACAATATCAATCTTATAACTTTTACAAGAACAAACCTCCTCTAATACCTCTTCCTCCTCATCTAAAGTAAGACTACTTCTTTTTAGTAAACAACCCCTTTCATTAAAAAGAACACCAATAACTTCTCTACCATTTGATACAAGACAAGCAATACCAATTTTATTCCTAGTATAAGTATAAGTTTTATCCCTTATCAAACTAATAAAATCTTCACTAACAACAACATTATCATACTTCAAAATATCCAAAGAACTATCATCTATCAAAAATAAAGGAATCTTTTTAATATTAATAATACAATCCTTTCTACTCCATTCAAAAAAATTAAAATAATCCCTATTAAAATTAAGAACAATATCATAAATATAATTCATTACTATCATCTCCCTTAATTGTCATTGATAAAATCATAATAATAAGACCAATAATACTAAAATAACATTCAAATCTTCTAACAATAAAATTAACATAATTAAAAAAATTATACCCAATAGTCATTAAATTAAGATATAAAATAATAAAACTACAACCAATAACCATAAAACCAAAACCAAATAAAAAGAAAAAAACTCTTACCATAATATCCCTCATTAAAACTTATGTAATAATAAAGATAATATTAAGAGTTTTTAAATAATTAATTTTCCCCCTTATCTTCAATTTCCACTTTACTAATAGAATCAAATCTCTTAGTAATTTTATCAGTAGTAACATGAATACTCTCAATATCCTTGTTAACAGTTTCCATACTTCTAGATAACTTATCCCATCTCTCCTTATATCTAGAAAATTCAACCCCAAGCTTATTAAGCTCATTATGAATAACACTAGTATATTTATCCCTTTCCATGTTTTTAAGTAGAACTTCAATTACCGTAAAAGTACTAATTAATGTAGTAGGAGAACAAATCCATACCCTTTTCCTATGAGCATATTCAACAAGATCACTATGATAAGCATTAATCTCTGCAAATAAAGCCTCTGCTGGTAAAAACATAATAGCCTGATCAGAAGTAACCCCAGGTATAATATATTTACTACTAATAGCATCAATATGCCTTTTAACATCAATCTTAAATTCTTTCTCAGCCATATTCCTCTCAGCTTGAGAAATCTTTTTATCTACCATTTTTTGATAATGTTCTAAAGGAAATTTAGAATCAATAGCTACCGTACCAAGAGGTTCAGGAGCAAATATAACAGCATCCGCTATAGTAGTATTAGGAAAAGTATATTGAAGTCTATATACATTATCATTCTTTTCCCCAAAAATACTAACAAGAATATGTTTTAAATTAATTTCCCCAAATATTCCTCTACTCTTCTTATCAGTAAGAATACTCTGAAGAGATATAATATCAGTACTTAAACTATCAATCTTCTTTTGTGCTTCATCAATTCTCGACAACCTCTCTAAAATATTAGAAAAAGTCTTATTAGTTTTAGCAAAGTTATCATCAAGCCTTTCATTAACTTTATCATTAATTTGTGTAAGTTTTTTTTCTACCCTATCACTAAGACCATTAAAATTATCATTCATTGTCTTCATAATATCAATTTGAAACCCCGACAACTCCTTAACCGTATTAGTCTCTAATTTACTTATCCTATCAGTAATTACCCTTTCATTAACATTTTTACATATCGCAATAATAACAAGAATAATAACAATAATAAGAAGTCCAATAATAATATAATCAAACATTTTAATACCTCCATATTTCTTATAAAAGTATAACACAACTAAAATAAATAGTAAATAACTAAAAGTAAAAAAACAAACAATTGTACAATAAATATCTCATTATAAATCAATTATTAACCAAATGTCTTACACTAGGAGTACTCCTATCAATAGCCCTAAAAGAATAACCATTACTCTTTCCATAATCAATAATATCCCGTAAAGCATTCAAAGTAGCCATATGACTAGCAGAATCGTGCATAAGTACAACATTAGTTTTATTATGAGATAACCCCTTAATAACATTATTATATATCCTCCTACTATCATTAATATCACTACCAGCATCATTAGAATCAACATTCCAATCAAAATAATTATAACCCCTACTAACAACTTCCATAGTAAGTCTAGACATAATACCCCTATTATAATTTCTACTTACCGTATTAGAACTACCACCAGGGAATCTTATAATATTACTTCTAATACCAATTGCATAATAAACCTCATCACTAACTTTACTTAAATCATCAAAATAATTCTTTTCATTAGCATAAATATAACTATATAAATGTGAAGCAGTATGTAAAGCAATAGCATGTCCACTATTATAAGCCCGCACTACATAATCTCCACCACTAGTAACAAAAAAAGTCGCCTTAACATTTTCTTCATCAAGAATATCAAGAATTTTACCAGTTAAATAACTAGGCCCATCATCAAAAGTTAAATAAATAACACCATTACCATAATAATAAGGTCTATTAATAACAGCAATTATCCTCTCAGCACTAGAAGTATTCCCACTACTATCAGTAACCTCATAAACAATAGTATATTCCCCTACTTTATTACTATCAACAACCCCTGTGGATAAAATCTTATCACTAATATCCCCATCACAATTATCATAAGCTAAAGCCCCACTATCAACATAATCACTACCTCTATAAATAGTAACCCTATTACTCCCCTTAATCTCAATAGAGGGCTTCTCATTATCCTCAAAAATAAGTCTCCTCTTAGTCTCAAAATAATTCCCCGAACTATCCTTAACACTATACATAACAAAATCATCAAAATAATTAACCATAACCCTATCAGTAATATCCCCATCATAATCGTCAGTAGCGGTAAATCCCTCTTCAGCATAATCCCTATTAGGACAAACCAAAGAACTATCATTCCCCCTCAAAGAAATAGTAGGCCTATTCTTATCACAAACCTTTATCTTAAATACCCTATCATATCTAAAAAACAAATATCTAACACTTACCACCACATCATAACTACCAACAGTACTCCTATCAATATTATCCCGAACCTTAATATACTTACTAATGTCTCCTAAAACATTATAAGCCTTTATATTATAAGTATCTTCCCCATTAAAATTAATTTCCCTATTGTCAATAACAACATGAGGAGACAATAAACTAATAACCAAAAAAAGAGTACTGATAACAATAAAAATAAAAACCAGTACTCTAAACTTCATACAACCAACTTCCTTATCCCCTTAATTATAACATCATCATAAAAAAAATACTATTCCAAGACAGTATTTTTAATAGGCTTTACATTCTTTTCGTAAACAGTAACCTTATAATTATTATCAATCGTAGCCAAAAGAATATTATCATAATTATCATAGCCCAATACCTTAAGCTCATGATCAAGCCAGCCCTTATCCTTACCCAAAGCCCCCATATTCTTTTCCATATAAGCTCCATCAATAATCCCATTAGTAGTAAGCCCCTCATCACTACACTTAATCCTCATATCCCCCTTACTCGCAGGCTTCTTTTTCTCTTTAGCAAGAAAACTAATATTACCATTAACTTCCATAAGAGCATAATCAATTTCATCTAAATTAAAATAACCATTTTCCCTAGCTTCCGCCAGAAGCTCATTAACATCAATCTTTACTTTCTTTAAACCAGACTCAATTACTTTCCCCTTTTCCACAAGAACTGTGGGTACACCAATAAAAAATCTTCTAGCTAAAATACTTTTCATAGATAAAAAAGAAATAAGATATGAAATACACCCATAAATAAATAAAGAAGCAATACCCGCTAGCATATCCTTTTCAATATCAAGAGAAATATCCGCTGCAATTGAACCAATAGTAATACCAACAACATAATCAAAAAAATTAAGCTGAGATATTTGCTTTTTCCCCATCATCTTAGTAATAAAAAAAAGAATAATAAGTACAAATAAAGTTCTAAAACAAATATTAAGAAAATCAATCATTATAAAACACCTCATAATTAGTATGAAGTGTAAAAATAATTATATACCATTAATATTATTAACAATCATAGAAACTAAAAGTAAAATAACAATAACAATATAATACTTTCTAAACAAATAAACTATAACTCTATTTGAAAAATTATCATTAATAAAGATATCTCTAATTAAGAAAATAATATAAATAAGACACAAAACAAATAAAGGAATACCTAAAAAATTATATCTAAAAGCCAAAGCTAAATCAAAATTTAAAATAGCCATTAAACATCTAGTAAGACCACAACCGGGACAAGAAATATTAAATAATCTTTTAAAAAGGCATTCCCAATTAAACTCTCCAAATAAAGCCAAATAAATAAACAAAATAATAGAAAGAATAATAAATAAATTAATTAATCTCTTTTTCATTAATTACTAAGACTATTACCATTAGCATCCTTAACAACATCACCAGAAAGAATCATAATTCCCTCAATAAGTCCCCAAATATAAGAAATAGGACTTAAAATACCACAAGATAAAACCGTAATCAAAAGCTGAGCAACAGCTTTACCAGTATAACCAAGATAAAAATTATGAACACCAAAAGACCCCAAGAAAATACCAAATAAACCTGCTGCTACTTTAGATTTAGCATTAATATTTTTATCAATTTTAACACCACAACTCAAACAAATATCTTGAGTATCATTAATCTCTTTCCCACAATTAGCACAATATTTAGCCATAAATATAACCTCCTAATCCTTAATCTTATTTAAAATAATATTAAGCATATCTCTTTCTTTATTTAAAGCTTCTCTTTCCCTATTAACAATTTCACTAGGAGCCCTATTAACATAATTATCATTACTAAGAAGCTTCTCTCTTCTTTCAATAGAAGACTCTAAATTTTTCTTATCCTTAAGTAATTTTTCTCTTTCCACATGAAGATTATTACTATTATCATAAATAATAACAATAGCCATACCAGCATATTCAACTTTAGTACCATCATTACTAATATCCATAATCCTATCTTCAAGTTTCAACATATTAACAATAATATTTCTAGATATCTCATCATCAATATCAATATATACAGAATAATCCCCAATATTACCAAGTTCAGCTTTTTTATTTCTAAACATAGTAATAAACTCAAGTACATTATCAATATTAGTATCAAATATCTCATCTTTATTATATACAGGATAATCACTAATCATAATAGAAGACTCTCTACTAATAGGAATCATGCTATATATCTCTTCAGTAACATAAGGCATAAAAGGATGAAGCATTTTCAAAATATCCACAAGAACTCTAATAAGTACACTCTTAGTAGTAGTATCATCATAAAACTTTGAAAGCTCAATATACTTATCACAAAAATCACTCCAAATAAAGTCATATAAAGTATTACCAACAATATGAAAATCATACTTATCCATACTCTTAGTAACATTCTTAATAGTTAAATTAAGCTTAGTCAAAATCCATTTATCCTCTTCCTTAAGATTATCAAAAGAATAATCACTATCCCCAAATCCCTCTAATTTCATCAAAACAAATCTAGAAGCATTCCAAATCTTATTAATAAAATTCCAAGTAGACTTAACCTTATCCTCATCATATCTAAGATCCATACCGGGAGCAGTATTAGTAGTTAAGAAAAACCTAAGAGAATCAGCACCATACTTATCAATAACATCCATAGGATCAATACCATTACCAAGACTCTTACTCATCTTCCTACCCTGCTTATCCCTAATAAGACCATGAATTAAACAATCCTTAAAAGGCCTCTCATTCAAAAACTCAAGTCCTTGAAAAGTCATTCTATTAACCCAAAAAGGAATAATATCATAACCAGTAACCAAAACATCATTAGGATAATATCTCTTAAGCATTTCAGTATCAAGAGGCCAACCTAAAGTACTAAAAGGCCATAAAGCAGAAGAAAACCAAGTATCTAAAACATCCTCATCTTGTATCCAACCATCACCAGTAGGTTCTTCCATACCAACATAAACCTCTTCCCCTCTATACCAAGCAGGAATTCTATGTCCCCACCATAACTGCCTAGAAATACACCAATCATAAGTAATTTCCATCCAATGATTCATTGTCTTCTCATATCTAGCAGGAACAAAATTAACCTTAGTATCCTTATTCTTCTGATTATCAAGAACCCTATCAGCAAGAGGTCTCATTTTAACAAACCATTGTTTAGACAAATAAGGCTCAACCATAACATCACTTCTTTCAGAAAAACCAACATTATGATTAATAGGTTCAACCTTAATAAGAAGCCCCATAGCATCAAGATCCTTAACCACCTCATCACGACAAGTAAACCTATCCATACCATTATACTTAAAAGCATTCTCATTCATTGTACCATCAGGATTCATAACAATAATTCTCTCCAAATTATGCCTATTACCAACCTCAAAATCATTAGGATCATGAGCAGGAGTAATCTTAACAACACCAGTACCAAAATCCATATCAGCATGATTATCCGCTAGTACAGGAATAAGCTTATTAACAATAGGAAGAATAACATTTTTACCAATATATTTCTTATATCTATCATCAAGAGGATTAACCACAACCGCCGTATCTCCAAATAAAGTCTCAGGTCTAGTAGTAGCAATCTCCAAATAATCATCTTCACCCTCAATCATATATTTAATATGATAAAAAGCTCCCTCTACATCCTTATAAATAACCTCTTCATTACTAAGAGCAGTCATAGCAGCAGGATCCCAGTTAATAATCCTTTCCCCCCTATAAATAAGTCCCTTATTATATAAATCAACAAAAACTTTTCGAACAGCATGAGAAAGACCCTCATCCAAAGTAAACCTTTCCTTATCATAATCTAAAGAAAGACCAAGTTTAGCCCATTGATTGTGGATATTATGAGCATATTCTTCTTTCCAAGACCAAGCAACCTTAAGCCACTCATCACGCCCCATTTCTCTAGGATTAATCCCCTCACTCTTAAGTTTCTTATCAACCTTAGCTTGCGTAGCAATACCAGCATGATCCATCCCGGGAAGCCATAAAACATCAAAACCTTGCATTCTTTTATATCTAATAATAATATCCTGAATAGAAGTATCCCAAGCATGCCCTAAATGCAGTCTACCAGTAACATTAGGAGGAGGAATAACTATAGTAAAAGGCTCCTTACTTAAATCACCTGATTTAAAATACCCCTTTTCTTTCCAATTATCATACTTATCTTTCTCAACCATTAAATGGTCATATTTTTTATCAAGCACTATAAACACCTATCTTTCTATCAACATAATCATTTAAAACAGCCATAAGTTGTTTAAAAAACACTTTTAACTCCTCACTATCAAAACATAAAGAGTCTAATATTCTAGAAATATAATTATTCTGCTTAAGTAAATAATAAGAATATCTATAATTAAAAGAATACATCTTAGATAAAGTAACTAAAACTTCATCACTTGCATTATCACTAACCTTTGAACTAATAGTTTTAAATTTCTTAAAATCCTCATAAACAAGACTATTAGGATAACTTTTAATAACAGTATCAACATAAGGATAATTAACAAATAATCTAAAAAAATCTAAATTATGAGCATCCTTTATAATAGCACACATATGTTTAGTCTTCTCATCAATATCAGGAGGAAACCCATTCTTATCATAAGCAAACAAAGTCATCTTAATAACATTATCATACTTAGTATCTTTACTAATTTCTCTAATTAACTTTTTTCCAAACAAAACATCAATAGTCCTTTTATAAGTATCATCTTCCGTATCCATCTGATAATTAGGAGTCTTAGAAAAGTTACCTATTTCATGAAATAACCCAATAAGTTCACAGACCGCTATCTCTTCAGAAGAAAAAATACCAAGACCAGTAGCAAGTTCTCTACATATTTCCATAACCTTAAGAGAGTGAAAATACCTAGATTTAATATATGAATTATTCATATCATACTTTCTAACATATTGTTCAAATATTTTCATAATCCTCTCACTTTTCATAAATTCCTCCTTTTGGTTAATATAAGTATATACTAAAATACTATATTTTTCAAGTGTTATTTCACCTCGCACTAAAGTTGCTCGTTGTTTTATGAAGCCTAAGGTCTTCATAAAAAACTTTAGAGCCTAAGGTCTCTAAAGTTAAGATTATTTTATTAATTTATCAGTATAACGAAGAGGAGCTATTGCTTTTATTAATTAATACAGGAAGTCATAGTGACTTGTTTAATACTGATTTTTCATTGAAGTTAATGTTCTCCTTATTTCCTCTTTTCCTTATTAATAATATCAATTATTTCAGTAACAGTTTTATCAACAGTATTGTTGATAACTACATAATCATACTTATTACTATTCTTAATTTCCTCTTTAGCCATATCAAGTCTTTCATTAATAACCTCTTCAGAATCAGCTCCTCTAGTTCTAATTCTTCTTTCCAATTCTTCAAAAGAGGGAGGCATAAGAAAAATACTAATAGCTTCAGGATATATATTTTCAACAGAAAGAGCCCCCCTTATATCCAAAACACCAATAACATCATAACCCATATCAATATTATCAAATACAAACTCACTCGGAGTCCCATAATAATTACCATTAAATAAAGTATACTCTAAAACCTCATTATTCTTAATACTATCTTCAAAAGTTTTAACATCAACAAAGAAATAATCTTTACCATCTATTTCATTAAACCTCTTATCTCTCGTAGTCATAGACACAGAATAAATAGCCTTAGTCCTTTCAACAAGAGCCTTAGCCACAGTATCCTTACCAACACCACCGGGTCCAGAAATAACAACAAATTTACCTTTATTCACATTTATCACTCCAATACATTAAAATTATTAATAATAATCTGATATTTATCATATCTTCTTTCAACTCTACCAAAAACTTTTAAAATATTCCCCACCTTAACAGAAGAAAATTTCTTATAGACATTAGGAAAACAAGTAAATTGAATTTCACCAAATTCATCACTACCAGTAATAAAAGCCATAACATCATTATTCTTAGTAGTAGTCTCTCTTAAACTACTAATCATAACAACTACAATAACATTCTTATTAAAAAAGCGACTAATATTAGAACTATTAACCCCAATCCCCTCATCCCTATACTTAACAGACGGATGTTCAGTAAGATAAAAACCAATAGTTTTAAGTTCTAAAGAAGTAAGAATAGAATTATCAAACTCATCATACTCAGTAATTTCAGGCTTCAAAGCCTCAATAAGTCCAGAGTCTTTAGCAATATCAGCATAATTAAGAATAGTATCTAAATTTTGAATTAAAGTTCTTTTATTATATCCAAAATTCAAAGCCCCTGCATAAATAAGATTAGAAATAATCTTCTTACCAATTCCATAATTAACACATCTAGTAATAAAATCAATCGGAGATAAAAATAACCCCTTTTCCCTTTCATTTAAAATATCATTAGAAATAGAATTACCAACTCCAATAACAATAGATAAAGGACATCTAATCCCCTCTTGAGAAACAAAAAATTTATCACTACTTTCGTTAACATCAGGAGCAAGAATTCTAATCCCATCTCTTCTAGCTCTATTAATATAAGTATTAAGTTTAGCACTATTACCAATAGAATTAGTAAGAATACCCGCGATAAAATATTTAAGAAAATGCGTTTTAATAAAAGCCATTTTATAAGCTGTTATTGCATAAGAAACAGAATGAGATTTATTAAAACCATAATTAGCAAATTTAAGAATTAAATCATATACTCTTGAAGATACCTCTTCATCATAACCATTATTTAAGCATCCCTTTATAAACTTAGGTCTTTCTGCAAGAATAACACTTTCTTTCTTCTTAGACATAGCTCTTCTTAAAATATCTGCCTCACCAAAAGAATAACCTGCCATCTTTCTAACAATTTGCATAATCTGCTCCTGATAAATAATAATACCATAAGTAGGTCTTAAAATATCTTCTAAATCAGGATGAATATAATCAATAACTTCTCTTCCCTCTCTTCTAGCAATAAATAAATCAATATTATCCATAGGACCGGGTCTATATAAAGCAAGAGCAGTCGATATATCAAGAAAAGAATTAATTTTAAGCTTAGCCAAAAATCTTTTCATTCCGGGAGATTCAAACTGAAAAATACCATCAGTATCAACATCATAAAAAACTTTCAAAGTCTGTTTATCATCTAAAGGAATTTTATCAAAACTAATATTAATTTTTTCTTTCTTTCTAATTTCCTCAATAACATTACTAATTAAAGTTAAATTATCAAGTCCTAAAAAATCCATCTTAAGAAGCCCCAAAGGTTCTAAGTAATCCTTAGAAAAACCAGATACATACATATTAAGAGAAGTTTTATATAAAGGAATAACATTATCAATATCCACACTACTCATAACAATACCAGCAGCATGAATAGAAATATGTCTAGGAAGACCCTCAAGATAAGTAGAAATATCATAAAGATTTTTATAATCACTATTTGAATTAATAAGTCTATAAAATTTACTACCACTAACATAACTATCCTTAAGTTCCCGAGTAGTAATAGATTTAGCAATCTCATCAATAATAGGAAGAGAAATATTAAGAATTCTACCAACATCACGAATAACCTGTTTAGCCCCTAAAGTATTAAAAGAAATAATACCAACCGCCCTCTTTTCACCATACTTATTCATAACATAATTAGTAACAATATTTCTCTTATCACTATCAAAATCAATATCAATATCAGGCATGGTTACCCTTTCAGGATTTAAAAATCTTTCAAACAATAAATCATACTTAATAGGATCAACATCCGTAATACCAATAGAATAACTAACTAAACTACCCGCTGCACTTCCCCTCCCAGGTCCCACTAAAATATTATTAAATTTAGCATACTTAACATAATCCCAAACAACCAAAAAATAATCACAAAATCCCATTTTATTAATAACATCAAGTTCATATTTAAGTCTATTCTTATAAACATCATTAACATTACCATTTAATCTTTTATTAAGTCCCTTATTACATAAATTACAAAGAAATTCAAAAGAATTAATATTCTTATCATAAATAGGAAGAAGATTTTTATTATTATCAAAAGAGACATTACAAGAATTAACAATATATTCCATATTAATTAAAGCCTGATCATCAATAAAATAATTAAATTCATCACTATCAAGTAAATGTCTATTTTTATAAGTATTAAGTTCAAATTCCCCCAGTTTTTTATCTTCCCTAATCATCATAAGATAATCAAGATACTTATAATCATCCTTATAAATATAAGAAATATCACTAATAAAAACAGCCTTATTCCCAATATTCTCTCTCTCTTCTACACTAGAATACCCAATAAAGAACTCATCAAAAAGATCTATAATATCCCCATTATAAGAAGAAATAGGCATAATTAAAACAATATTTTTAGAGTAAAGCTTAAGATCATCATAAGAAATCTCTCTATCAGAAATAATCGTAGATAACTTAATAAGATTTTTATACCCATCATTATTTTTAGCAATTAAAATAAAATTGTTAAAAGAGTATTTAATCTCCATTCCAATAATAGGCTTAATATCATTCTTAATACAAGCAAGATAAAATTCATACACTCCAAACATATTGTTAACATCAGTAATAGCTAAAGAGAAGTAACCAAGCTCTTTAGCCCTTTTTGTCAAAATATCAATTCTATTTAAACTACTTAAAATAGAATAACAAGTTTTAACTTCTAAAGCACAAAGCATAATTACTCCTCCTTATCAAAAATTAATATCTAAGTAATAAATAAGTAATAATAAATCCAGAAATAGCAATAATTCCCGCTAAAGTAATAACACCAGCAAACCCATTACTACCAATACCAATATTAGCTACATTCTTAGAATTATTAATCTCCTTAGATAAAACCTTAGTTTTAGGCTTATTAACCAAAGTAATAGCCTCAGGCATTTCAATAGGAGCCCCACTTCCTTCTATTTCTAATCTAGAAGTACCATTCCTATCAACAAAAGTTTTTTCTAATTTATTAGGATTAAACTCAAAACCATAATCATTCTCTTTCATACCTACCCTCACTTTCTTCTATTCTCCGCAATCATAGTAATACTATCTGTTAAATACTTAATTCTCTCAATAATTCGTCTTGCCTTAATTTTACCCTCAATATCATTACCAATAAGATGAATCTCCAATTCCTTAAGAGATAAATTAGAAGTAAAAAAAGTAGGTAAATACTCTTGCATCCGATACTGCAGAATAGTTCCTAAAACTTCATCTCTATTCCAACTAGTAACAGTCTCTGCTCCAATATCATCAATTAAAAGTAAATCACATTTTTTAACTTTATCAAAAATCTCTTTATAATCATCAGAGAATCTCTCTTTAAGACTTCTTAAAAACTCTGGATAATATAAGCAAGCAACTTTCTTACCCTTTTTAGCAAGTTCATTAAAACAAGCCGCCACTACATATGTTTTACCACATCCAAAGTTACCTGTCAAGAATAAACCCTTACTTTTTTCTCCATTTTCTTGTTTTTTAATAAAAGTAGTAAGCCATTTAATTGTTTCAAGTCTATTCTTATCATCAGTATAAATCTCTTTCATAGAAGCATTAACAATCTCACAAGGCATATCAAAAGAAATAATATTCTCTCTATAAGCATTCTCTGTATCCATTTTCTTCTTATACTTACAAGGAACATAAGAAAAAACAATATTTCCCTGTTCAATAATAGGATAATAAACATATCCACATAATTCATTTTTACATTCCATAATATTCTTACAATTCTTACAATTCTTAAGTTCTAAAGCAGAATCCTCAATACTAGAAGTATACTTAATAAGTTCATCTCTAGAAATCTTAAGTTTAGAGACAATCTTCTTAAAAGTATCATCCTCCATAGCAATATCAAAATTTCTCTCTAATGCGTATCTATCAAAACTATACTTATTACCCATAATATTTTTAGCATCTTTCATTACTTATACTCCTTTAAAAGTTCTTCTAGCTGATTATCCTCACCATCACTAATTATATTTTTTTCAATTTCCTTATCAAACCAATCAGGAATTTTAGCATTAACCCTTTTTTCTTCTAATTTCTTTTTACTTCTCTTTTTATGTTCCTTTTCACAAAGACTCATAGCATCCTCAACAGTCTCAATTCCTTTTCTTTGCCATTCCCCAGCCATCATTTCAACAAGCCCTCTTGTAAGCTTTTTATCATTAACATTAAGAATATAATCAATAAGAACATTAACAACCCCAGGTTTCAATTTATAATCAATACACAAATCTTCCACCAATTTCAAATCTCTTCTAGTAGGCTCATTACCCTTATTCTTACTAATAAGAAGTTCTCTAGGAGAAATAGTCTCAAAAGTATAAATCATTTTAGCTCTCTTAGAAGTATCACCAACAGGCTTTCTTAAATACTCAGGCTGACATCTAGAAACAATAGTAGGAAGATTACCCCCATTATCAAACTGATAAATATTTCTAGCACCCTTTCTTAACATTTCTTTATTAATAGTACCTTTCTCATTAAAAGAAGCCATAACAATATTAGACATCTTAATAGCATCAATATCATAAATAAAAGATAAACTAATAATAAGTTCCTTAATCTCTTTAGTAAAAACTTTATTAGTATCAATATTCTTAGGCATAGAATTTACAAGAAAATTAAAATCAAAATTACTATTAATACTAAGCTTAAGCCTATTATATTTTCTAATATCCTCAAGGGACATTTCATAAGAAGTCATACAAGTACTCTCAAAAACCTCATTAAACTTTTTCGTAACATCAGTATAACCCGTAGTATTAAATCTAGGCATTTTAAAACTCTTAACTAAATTATCATATTCAATTTTACCAATATTACTATATAAAACAATATTAAGAATAGGATGAGACAAAAATTCCATAGCACTAGCAGGACTATATAGCTCATACACATAATTATTAACACTACCCTCTTTTACCAAAGATTTAATAAGACAAATAGCTTCTAATTTTCCTCTAGCCTCTTCAACTTCATTAATAGTCATTCTAAGATTAGAAACTATCTTTTGATGTGTATAAACCGAACTAACAATTAATGAATTATCCAAATCAACCCAAAGTAAAAAATAAAGCATAACAGCATCAATACCAATAACAGGGAGATATAAACTAGTAATAATTTTTCTATCTTCATCATGTAATATTGTTTTATTAATAACAACATAAGTATCAGCGGGTAAAAGATTATGTTTCATAAAAAATCCCTGCCTTTCTCTATATATTGTATAATAAAAAAAAATAAAAGTAAAGAAAAAAGAAGCCAAAATAACCTCCCTTAAAAACTCTATTTTTTCTTCCAAAAACAAAGTAAAGAAATAATAAATAAACAAATACCAATAATAAAAATATAAGAGTTATATTGATATAAAAAAGAACTAACTAAATTAACAAAGATATGAACTAAACTAATCTTAATCACATCTCTAGTCTTAATAAAAATATAACCATTAATAATTCCAATAAAAAAAGCAATAACAAGTGATAAAAAATTAGAATGGGCTATAGCGAAAATAAAACTAGATAAAAAAATAATAACCCACTTATTAGAAATAAACTTCTCAAGCTTTATAATAAATAAATACCTAAACAAAATCTCTTCAAAAATAGGACCAACAATACTAGAAGCTACAACAATAAGAAGAATAGAAATATCATAATCCTGATAAGAATAAATACCATATTTATAAAGAAGCATATTATAAATAATAGATATAGATAATCCCAGTAAAATATAAGGAAAATAATTATTTTTATCATTAAAAGAAATATCAATTCTCTTCATATTAAAAATAATAAATAAAATATCAAATACCATAATCAAAATAGTACCAATATAATAACTCCTACTAACACTAAAAACAATAATAGAAAGAATAAGAATAAAATATTGAATAAAAAAAACAATTATTATTTCTTTTAAAGATAAAATAAAATTCCATAAATACTTCATAAAACCTCCAAATAAAAATAAGATAGCTTAAATACAACTAGCTGTCTTATATAAAAGTACTTCATTTTAAGCCTTAACATTAGTCTCGGTAGAAACATTAATAGCTTGTAAACCTTTAGCTGTTTCAATAAGTTCGAATTCTACAATTTGACCTTCAGATAATGATTTATAGCCATCTTGCTTAATAGCAGAATAGTGAACGAAAATATCTTCGCCATTAGGATAATCAATAAAGCCATAACCCTTATCATTGTTAAACCATTTAACTCTTCCTTGCACTTTGCCACCTCACTTTTCTTAACTTCCCTACAAGAATATTATAATATACTGCACAACCCTTTTGCAAACAATTAAGTATGACAAAATTCGACAAATACTCTTAAGATGAACACTTACTCTTACCGCAAGCAAAACAATCATACCACCAATTAACTACCAATAACCCTCTTCACATACAAATAAAGAAAACGAGATACCAAAAGGGCTAAAGTTAACTGTTTGTGTACAAAAAAAATAGATAAAAAATCTATTTAATTTCCACATTCATAATTTCAAGAATTCTATTCAAATCATTAGCATTTTCAAAATAAATACAAACCTTCTTACTATCTACCTTAACCTTAGTACCAAGAAAATCCCTAAGCTCATTCTCAATATGAAAATAATTAGCATCTGCTCTCTTCCTAGAAACAGGAATTCTCTTTTTAATTTCTTCATTCTTACTAATCTCTTCTAAATCATGAACACTCATATTATTTTTAATAACCTCATCAGCAAGACTATTAATCTTTTCAGTATCCTCCATCTTAGAAAGAACTCTAGCATGTCCCATAGAAATTTCTCCATCAAGAATCTTCTTTTGAATATCTTGAGGTAAATTAAGAAGTCCTAAAGTATTAGTAATATGACTTCTACTCTTACCAATCTTTCTAGCTAAATCCTCTTGTCTAATATCTAAATTATCAATAATCCCCTTATAAGCCCAAGCAAGCTCTATCGCAGTAAGATTCTCCCTTTGAATATTCTCAAGTAAAGAAATCTCTCTCATCTCTTCATCAGAAAACTCCTTAACAATAGCGGGAATCTTATCCATACCAGCTATCTTACTAGCTCTAAGTCTTCTTTCACCAGCAATAAGATCATAACCTTTGATCCCCTTTTTTACTATAATAGGTTGAAAAACTCCATAATTCTTAATAGACTCAGCCAATTCATTAAGAGCCTCTTCATTAAAAGTTTTTCTTGGCTGATAAGGATTAGGCCGAACATCATTAACATCAATTTCCATTACTTCATCAGCAGAAGCATTTTCCATAACATTACTTTCAAAAGTATCAAAATCAAGTACTTCACTAGAAAATAATTCTTCTAGTCCCTTACCTAAGGCTTTCTTCTTCTGTTCCATTTCTTATAATAAACTACTTTGCTAAATTAAGATAATCAATATTACATTTATTCCTAGGATAATACTACAAAATTGGTTTAACATTACTATGATCTTCTGCTAATCTAACAAGTCTAGGAATAATAGTATCATATACTCTCTCCTTAAAGAACCCTTTAATACTTTCTATTACTTCAATACCAAGATTAGTATTAGAAAACATAGTAAGAAGAACCCCCTCAATATCTAAATTAGGATTAACTTTTCTTTGTGCCAACATAATAGTATTAATAAGCTGCATAATACCCTCAAGAGCAAAATATTCACACTGTACTGGAATAAGAACAGAATCAGAAGCGGCAAGTGCATTAGTCGTTAAAATACCAAGACTAGGAGGACAATCAATTAAAATAAAATCATAATTATCTTTGACTAGTCCAAGTTCTTCTTTTAACCTAACCACTCTATTAAACTTTTCTCCAGTTTCTTTAGCCTTTCTTTCTAATTCAATTAATTCCATATCAACCCCCGCTAAATTAAGATAAGCAGGTAGTAAATAAAGATTTTTACTCTTAGTTTTTATAATAGAATTTTCGATAGTTTCTTTTTTAGTTAAAACTTCATAAACACTACTAGATATATCACTCTTATCAACTCCAACTCCAGTAGTAGCATTCCCCTGTGGATCAAGATCAACAAGTAATACTTTCTTATTTAATACTCCTAAAGAAGCTGATAAATTTATACTGGTAGTAGTTTTCCCAACTCCACCCTTTTGATTTACAATTGCTATAATTTTTCCCATCTGTTTCACCTTAATTTTCCTCATATATATTGTACCAAAAAAAAATAAAAAAAGAAAGTGATTTTTGTATATTTTCTTATTTACCAAACAACTGTATTATTTTATACTAAAACTAAATACTAAGTAAAGCACCTATACTGAAAGTATAAAAAAACGCCAAAAATCCTTGACATAATCAAAATAAAAATATATAATAAAATAGCATTTGACTTGGAGGTGTATTGTATAATGAAAAGAACATATCAACCTAATAATAGAAAAAAAGCTAAAAAGCACGGTTTCTTTAGTAGAATAAAAGGTAATGTTTTAAAAAATAGAAGAGCAAAAAAAAGAAAAAAATTATGTGCTTAAAAACATAATTTTATTTTCTTTTTTTCTTTTTATAATTAGAGGTATTATGAAAAAAATAGAAATAATAAAATCATCACAAGAGTATACTGAAATAATAAATACAAATAAATCCAAAAAAAGTAAATATTTTAGTATATATTATAGAAAAAACAATAAAGACAATAGATATGGAATAACCATACCTAAAAAAACAGGAAAAGCTGTAATAAGAAATAAAATAAAAAGAAGGATAAAAAACATTATTGATAACAATAAAAAAATCGTGTATAATGGTTATGACTATGTTATAATTGTTAAGAAAGGAATATTAGAATTAACATATGAAGAAATAGAAAAAGAATTGTTAAAACTAATAAGTATAGGTGATAAATGTGAAAAAAAGTAAAAAAGTACTAAAAATACTACTACTAATAATGATGATAGTAGTATCAACAGGTTGTACTAAAATACTAACAGATGAAAATAAAAAAGCCGTAAAATATGAAGAAACAGGAAAAACATTAACAGAAAATGTATTATGTAAACCAACAGATGAAAAAGTCGTAAAACTATATAAAGAAAACAATGTAGATGTTGATAAATTACCATCATGCGAGTCATTCAAACCATTTGAAGAATATGAAGGACTATGGACTACAATATTCGTAAAACCATTAGCTTGGGTAATCATAAATATAGGAATTCTTTTAGAAAAAATAAATATAAGTAAAGGAATAGCCAATGGCTTAGCTATAGTAATATCATGTTTAATAATAAGATTAGTACTATATCCATTTACTAAGAAGACTGCTATGCAATCAGAAAAGCTAAAAGAAGTTCAACCCCAATTAGAAAAATTAGAAAAGAAATATAAAGATAAAAATAGTGAAGAAGATCAAAGAAAAAAAGCCGAAGAAATGATGGCTATATATAGCAAAAATAAAATAAATCCACTATCAAGTTGTCTTCTATCATTTATTCAAATACCACTACTATTTGCCTTTTTAGAAGCCATAAATAGAACTCCCGTAATATTTGAAAATAAATTTCTAAAATTAGATATGGGAACAACTATATCCCATGGTATAATGTCTAATCTTTGGTACATATATCTATTATTCTTAATAATTATATTAGGAACATCATATTTATCATTTAGAAAAACATTAAAAGATCAAACAGCAATGCAAGCTCAAATGAAAGGAACAATATATTTTATGTTAGCAATGATTTTAGTAGCATCATTTAGCTTACCAGTAGCCCTAGGAATTTATTGGATAACTTCATCACTATTTACCATAGCACAAAATATATTAGTTGAAAGAAAGAAGGTAAAGAAGTAATGAATAAGTATTATTATGAAGGAAAAACATACCAGCAGGCTATAGACTTAGCTATAGAAGAATTAAAAATATCTGAAGAAGATTTAATAATAAATAAAGTAGAAGAAAAAAATAATCTATTAAAAAAGGCTGTATTAATAGAAGTATATAATATAAATGAAATAATATCATTCATAAAAGAAACAATAAATGAAATTACTAAGAGAATGAATGCTGAATCCAATCTTGAAGTAAGAAGAAGAGAAGAAAATATATCAGTAACAATTTTTTCCAGTAATAATGCAATACTAATAGGTAAAAATGGAAAAAATATATCTGCTATGCAATTATTAATAAGACAAATGGTTAATTCAAAATTAAATAAACCAATATCAATAATAATAGATGTAGGAAATTATAAAGAAAAAAGAGCTAAAAATATAGAATATTTAGCTAAAAAATTAGCTCATGAAGCATATAAAACTAAAACAGAAATAACAATGGATAGTATGAATTCATATGAAAGAAGAATTGTTCATTCAGTATTAGCAGATGATAAATATGTCTATACTGAGTCAGTAGGAGAAGAGCCAAATAGACGCGTAGTAATAAAATTAAAAGAAAGTTAATAACAATAAATACTTTCTTTTTTTGTTCACACCTAGCCTTAAACAAGTTTAAGTCTTGCTGTGTAATTTAGAGCCTATATAAATATAGTCTCTAAATTATGTCCCTATGGACCTATTATATATAAGCCAAGCATTAGCAGTTGACATAAATTTTAATTCATATTATCAAAATAAAATGACAAAATCATTATATTGTGATAAAATACTAAGGAATGAAGAAAGAAGGTGTATACCATGGAAGATACAATTATAGCAATAGCAAGTTCAAGTGCTGTAGGAGCAATATCAATAATAAGAATAAGTGGAAATGAAGCAATAAATATAGCTAATAAATTATTTACAAAAGACTTAACAAAAGTAAAAACTCATACTATACATTACGGCTTTATTAAAGATAAAGAAGAAAAAATAGATGAAGTACTATTAACAGTAATGAAATCGCCTAAAACATTTACTAAAGAAGATGTTGTAGAAATAAATTGTCATGGAGGAATAGCCACTACTAACAAAGTATTAGAACTATTACTAGCCCAAGGAGCAAGATTAGCAGAACCAGGAGAATTTACTAAAAGAGCATTCTTAAATGGTAGAATAGACTTATTAGAAGCAGAAGCTACAATGGATTTAATATCATCAAAAGCCGAATCAGCAAGAAAAATATCAATGAATACATTAACAGGAGAAACATCAAACTTAATAAAAGAATTAAGACAAGAATTAATCCAAATAATAAGTAATATAGAAGTAAATATTGATTATCCAGAATATGAAGATATAGAAGTATTAACAATAAATAATATTTTACCCAACATAAAGAAATTTAAAATTAAATTAGAAGAAATAATCAAGAAATCAGAAGATAGTAGGGTAGTAAAAGAAGGCTTAAAAGTAGGAATAATAGGAAAACCAAATGTAGGAAAAAGTAGTCTCTTAAATTCTTTATTAGAAGAAGAAAAAGCAATAGTTACAAATATTCCGGGGACAACAAGAGACATAGTAGAGGGTTCATTAATATTATCAGGTACTACACTAAATATAATAGATACCGCAGGAATAAGAAAGACAAAAGACACAGTAGAAATGCTAGGAGTAGAAAAAAGCCTAAAAACAATAGAAACATCAGATCTAGTAATATATATATTAAATAATAATGAAAAATTATCCAAAGAAGAAAAAGAATTACTAGAAAAAATAAAAGATAAAAAGAAAATAATAGTAATAAATAAAATAGATTTAGAAAGTAAACTAGATAAAAGTCAATTAGAAAACTATATAGAAATATCAGTCAAAGAGAAAAAAGGAATAGAAAACATCAAAGAAGAAATAAAAAGATTGTTCAATATAGGAGAAATAACTTCAGCAGATATAACATATCTATCAAATGCCCGAAGTATTGCATTACTAAAAAAAGCACTATCTAACATAAATGAATCAATAAAAGAAATAGATAAAGAAAGTCCAATAGATATAGTAGAATTATCCCTAAAAGAAGCTTGGAATAATTTAGGACAAATAATAGGAGAAACATATACAGAAGAATTACTAGATGAATTATTTAGTAGATTTTGTTTAGGAAAGTAGGTGAAAAAATGAATTATGAAATAATAGTAGTAGGAGGAGGACACGCAGGATGCGAATCCGCTATAGCATCCGCTCGTAAAGGTCATAAAACACTATTAATAACAGGAAGAATAAACAACATTGCTACAATGCCATGTAACCCATCAATAGGAGGATCTGCTAAAGGTATAATAGTAAGAGAAATAGATGCCCTAGGAGGAGTAATGGGTGAAGTAGCAGATAAAACATTAATCCAAATGAAAATGCTAAATTATGCCAAAGGTCCCGCTGTAAAATCCTTAAGAGCCCAAGCAGATAAAATAACATATCCCAAAGAAATGTTAAAACTATTACAAGAAGAATCAAATTTAACTATCAAAGAAGCAATGGTAGAAGATCTAATAGTAGAAAATAATACTGTATATGGAGTAATATTAGCAGATAAAACAAAAATAACTTCACAAATAGTAATACTAACAACAGGAACATATTTAAAATCAGATATCTTAATCGGAGACACTAGAACAAGAAGTGGACCACATGACGAAAAACCATCCATGTACTTATCAGATAACTTAAAAAAATATGGATTTCAAATACTAAGACTAAAGACAGGAACACCACCAAGAATCGACAGGAGTACAATAGATTTTACAAAATGTAAAAAAGAAGATGGAGCTAAAGAATACTATACATTTTCCCATACAAATTTACCAATATATGATGTAAATAATCAAGAACCCTGCTACCTAATATATACAACTGAAGAGACAAAAAAAATAATTCTAGATAATCTAAATAAATCAAGTATGTATGGAGGCCTAAATGATATAACAGGAGTAGGTCCAAGATATTGTCCCTCAATCGAAGACAAAATAGTAAGATTCAGCGACAAAGAAAAACATCAGCTATTCCTAGAACCAGAAAGTCTATATTATGATGATATTTATTTACAAGGATTCTCAACTAGTATGCCAAAAGAAATACAAGAAAAAATGGTTCATTCACTACCGGGATTAGAAAAAGCTAAAATATTAAAATACGCCTACGCTATCGAATATGATGCCATCTATCCAACACAAGTAAAACCAAGTTTAGAGACAAAAATAATAAATAATCTTTTTACCGCCGGCCAAATAAACGGCACAAGTGGCTATGAAGAGGCTGCTTGTCAAGGATTAATCGCAGGTATTAATGCCAGTTTAAAATTAGAAAATAAAGAGCCCCTAATCCTAAAGAGAAACGAAGCCTATATAGGAGTATTAATAGATGATTTAGTAACCAAAGGAACAAAAGAGCCCTATAGAATGCTAACATCACGAGCAGAATACCGCCTATTATTAAGACATGACAACTCTGATTTAAGACTAAGAGAATACGGCTACCAAGTAGGTCTAATAAAAGATGAAAAATATAAAAAATTCTTAGAAAAGAAAAAAAATATTGAAGAATTAAAAAATAAATTACAAGAAACAAAAATAATTGTAAATAATGAAAAAAGAAAAGTAAAGCTAAGTATATATGAATATCTAAAAAATCCCTCAGCAGACATATTCAATATAATAGAAGAATACAATTTAAAATTAGATTATCCCCAAGATGTAATAGAAGAAGTAGAAATACAAATAAAATATGAAGGATACCTAAAAAAAGTAGAAAGAGAAGCAGAGAAAATGTTAAAAAACGAAGAAAAACAAATACCAGCAGATATAAACTATGATAATATTCCTAATTTAGCAAGCGAAGCAAGACAAAAATTAAAAGAAATAAAACCTCTTACTATAGCTCAAGCAACTAGAATAAGTGGAGTAAACCCCTCAGATATATCAATTTTACTAGTATATTTAAGGAAAAAATATAATGAATAGAGAAACATTTATAAAAGAATTAATAAAACTAAATATAAAATTGCAAGAAGAAGAGCTAAATAAGTTAGATGAATATTATAAGATTTTAAATGAAGAAAATCAGAAATATAATTTAACAAGAATAATAAAAGAAGAAGAGGTTTATTTAAAACATTTTTATGATAGTTTAACAATAATAAAAATAATAAATATAGAAAAGCAAAGTATATGTGATCTAGGTTCAGGAGCAGGCTTTCCAGGTCTAGTATTAGCTATATGTTTTCCCAATGTTACAGTAACACTAATCGAATCAAATAGAAAGAAATGCCTATTTTTATCTAAAGTAGTAGAAAAATTAGAACTAAATAATGTAAAAATAATAAATACAAGAATAGAAGAATATGCCAAAGAAAATAGAGAAATATTTGATATAGTAACAGCAAGAGCAGTAGCTCCCCTAAAACATTTATTAGAATATGGAATTCCATTAGTAAAAATAAATGGCTATTTTATAGCTATGAAAGGAAAAATAGAAACAGAAAATCAAAATATAACTAATTATTTTAATAAATTAAGTATAAAAGAAGTACAAAAAATAATCTTTACACTACCATATGAAGAAAGTACACGAACACTAATAAAATATCAAAAACTAGAAAAAACTAGCTCCAAATACCCAAGAAAATATAATGAAATACTAAAAAAAGATATATAATATAACTAACCATTTATTGCCACTTAAGTCTAAGGTCTTAAGTGGTTTTTGTAAGCCAAAAGTCTTACAAAAAAAACATTTTTATTCTGTAGTAGACCATAAAAAAATTAGTCAAAATAAATAAGTGCTTAACATAAAATGACAAAAAACAAAAAAATCACTTGTAAAAAAGCAATTTTTATAGTATTATTGTATTAGAGTAGGAAAGAAGAAATTAAAGAGGGTGTATAACTATGAAAATGAATAAAGAAGTAGTACTGGTAAGGCTTTCCGATATTATCCCAAATAGATTTCAACCAAGACTAACTTTTGACGAAGAAGCCTTAAACGAATTAGCAAATTCCATCAAAGAACATGGAATAATTCAACCATTAATTTTAAGAGATTTAGGTAGTAAATATGAAATAATAGCGGGAGAAAGAAGATATAAAGCCTCCTCAATTGCTGGATTATCAGAAGTTCCCGCAATAGTAGGAACTATGGATGATCAAACAAGTGCCGAATTAGCCTTAATAGAGAACATTCAAAGAAAAGACCTGTCCGCTATTGAAGAAGCTAAATCATATAAAAAAATATTAGAAATGGGCAATTTTACTCAAGAAGAATTAGCCAAAAGAATGGGTAAAAGTCAATCTACTATAGCAAATAAGATGAGACTATTATCTCTTACAAACGAAGTACAAGTAGCCCTAATGAATAATCTAATATCCGAAAGACACGCAAGATGCTTACTTCAAGTAAAAGAAGAAGAATTACAAAAACAAATTCTCAATAAAATAATTACTGAAAGAATAAATGTTCGAGATACAGATGAATACATAAAAAACTTACTTGGAATAGCTAAAGAAACTCCACTAGTACCAGAACAAGCTACTCCATCAATAGATTTATCTGCTCCTATAGATAATAATATAAATCCATTATATGAAAGTGAGAGCGAAAATCCTAATGTATATACACAAACATCAAATATAGATTTTGTTAATATTAATAATTTAGATCAAGAAATTGAAGAGCCCAAACAAGACCTTCCAATAGAAACAATAGAAGAGGAAAGGAATGATAACCAAATGTTAAATGCCGAAGTATTACCCAAAGAACCTAAGCCAAACAATAACATAAATAAAATAAAATATGCAACAGCCATTAAACTAGCAAAATCTACTGTAAAAGACATAAAAGAAGCCGGTTATCAAGTAACTTTAGAAGAAATAGATACAGCAAATGATTATCAAATATTAATAAAAATACAAAAATAAGAATAAAAAAATAAAATATCACTCATAATCAAAAAGAAAGGGTGATATTTTTTATGAAAAAAATAATAATAATATTAACCATACTAACGACAATAACAATCTATAACGAAATACAAAAAAAAGAAATAATAATACCAAGTACAGCAATAAGACTAAGAGTAATACCAAACAGTAATACAATATTAGATCAAAATATGAAAAACAAAGTAAAAACATATTTAGAAGAAGATACTTATAATCTTTTAGAAAACATAGACAATATAGAAGAAGCAAGAAACATAATAAATAACAACATAGATAATATAAATAATTCAATAAATACCATATTTAAAGAAAACAATTATAATATGAATTATAATTTAGATTTCGGATATAACTATTTTCCAGAGAAAGAATACCGAGGTATAAAATATAAAGAAGGTTATTACGAATCCCTTGTTATAACAATAGGAGAAGGTGAAGGAGACAACTTCTGGTGTGTTTTGTTTCCTAATTTATGTCTAGTAGATCTAGAAAATAAAGAAGATACAGAATATAAATCATGGGTAATAGAAAAAATAAATAAAATATTTTAGATAGCCAAACATATACTTATATAGGTGATAACAATTGAAATTATTAACAATTATCATAATAGCAGTAAGCTTATCAATGGATGCCTTTTCTCTATCATTAATATATGGAACCCAAGGAATAAAGAAAAACCACAAAATAATTTTATCCATAATAGTAGGAATATATCATTTTATAATGCCCCTACTAGGAGAAACACTAGGAAATATAATAACCAGTAAAATAATAATAAATACAAGCATCTTAGTAGGAGTAATCCTAAGTTTAATAGCACTAGAAATGATAATTTCCAGTTTTAAAGAAGAAAATAAAACATTCCTATTAACAATCCCCAGTTACTTAATGTTTGGACTATCCGTAAGTATAGATAGTTTTACAACAGGAATTGGACTCTCTCTAATAACCAATAAATATATATTATCATCACTAATCTTTGCCATAACAAGCTTAATTTTTACATATTTAGGCTTAAATCTAGGTAACATATTAAACCAAAAATACGGTAAACTATCAACTAGATTTGGAGCTATTTTACTATTTATACTAGGAATAATATATATATTAAAAAAGTAAATAATGTAAAATAAATTGTAAAAAAACCTAATATCATTGACTAATACTCCTTAAAAGAATAAAATAAAGTAAGATGAAAGGAGTAACTATGTCAAAAATAAAAATAGAAGGTGGCCATAAATTATCAGGAACAATAGAAATATCAGGATCAAAAAACAGTGCTGTAGCCCTAATACCCGCTGCCATATTGTGTGATGAAACAGTAGAAATAAGTAATGTACCAAACATATCTGATGTCGATTCATTAGAAGAAATATTAAAATACTTAAATGCTGATATAACAAGAAAAAAAGATAATATAATAATAGATTCAAGTAAAATAATAAATAAAGAAATACCAGAAGAAATGTCTCAAAAATTAAGAGCCTCCTATTATTTCATGTCATCTTTATTAGGTAAATATAAACATGTAGAAATGTATTTCCCAGGAGGATGCTCAATAGGAGAAAGACCAATAGATCAAACACTAAAAGCCTATAAAGCATTAGGAGCAACAGTAATAGAAGAAAAAAATAGATATACAATTACCGCCGAAGAATTAAAAGGAAATAAAATATATTTAGATATGCCAAGTGTCGGAGCAACCATAAATGCTATACTAGTAGCCACTAAAGCAAAAGGGAAAACAACAATAGAAAATGCTGCCAAAGAACCAGAAATAGTAAACATAGCAACTCTATTAAATAACATGGGAGCCAAAATAAGAGGAGCAGGAACAGATATCATAACTATAACAGGAGTAGGATATCTACATAAAGCTTTCCATGAAGTAATACCAGATCGCATAGAAGCCGGAACATACACCATAATAGGAGCTTTATTAGGAGAAAATTTAACCATAAGAAAGCTCATTCCATCCCATATAGAATCATTAACTTCAAAATTAATAGAAGCCGGAGTAGATATAAAAATAAAAGAAGATGAAATAACCATAAATGCCAAAGAAAAATACAAATCAGTAAACATAAAAACACAACCATATCCTGGTTTTCCAACAGATCTTCAACAACCAATAATCCCCTTTCTTACACAATGTAGAGGTACAAGCATTGTAGAAGAAACAATCTATGAAAATAGATTTCAAAACATCTATGACACAAATAGAATGGGAGCAAACATCATAGTCAAAGAAAATAGAATAGCCAAAATAAAAGGAATAACCCCGCTATATGGAAAAAATGTAACCGCTACCGACTTAAGAGGAGGTGCCTCTATGCTAATATGTGCTTTAATAGCAGAAGGCACAACGCAAATAGATAACATAAAGTACATATTAAGAGGTTACGATAATATATGTGAAAAATTATCTAAGGTAGGTGCTAAAATAGAATTAATATAAATATACTTAAATAGGTGAACTATGAAAAAAGTAATACTAATATTAATTCTTTTTTTATCCTGCTATTTTATATATAATGTTACAATAGAAACGAGAGTATCATATTTAACACTAGGAGACTCATTATCCAAAGGAGTAAACGAATACCAAATAGGAGCCAAAGGATATAGTGATTATATAAAAGAATACCTAAAAGATAATAACAAATTAAAAAACTATAACAAAACATTTACTTCAAAAGAATATAGAATCACAGATATAATAAAAATACTATCATATAACGAAAAGAAAAATAACTACTCATTAAATCAACTAATCAAAGAAGCAGACATAATAACAATATCATTAGGAATAACTGAAATATATGATAAACTAGAAAAAAAAGATCAAAGCATATATACATACATAGATAATATGATAGAAGATTACACCAAAATATTAGATTATATAAATAAATTTCATCATCAACAAGTCTTTGTATTAGGATACTACAATACTAAAGATTATTCCAATGACATATTTAACTATGCAAATTACAAATTACTAAAAGAATGTCAAAAAAGAAATTTCACATACATAGACCTCTCAAAAATACTAGATAATAACCCCATTTATTTCACCAATAATAATACATTTATTCCAAATAACAAAGGATACCAAAAAATTTCACAAATAATAGTTGAAAAAATCCAAAATAACTGATATAATATACCATGTAATTTTATTACTATGACATTAGTCATGGCGGAAGGAGAGAAAATAATGAAAAAAAATATTCATCCAAATTATGTAGAATCAACAGTAACATGTGCTTGTGGAAATACATTTAAAACAAAGTCATTAGAAGAAAATATACAAGTTGAAGTATGTTCAAAATGTCATCCATTTTATACAGGCAAACAAACATTAGGTTCTAAAAAAGGACAAGTTGAAAAATTCAATAAAAAATTTGGTTTCAACACTGATAAATAATGTGATAAAATTCACATTTTTTATTTTTTTTAAATATATTATAGCTTTTTAATAATAATTCTGATAAAATAAATGTAGTGATATAAATGAAAACAATATTAACAACAATAAATAAATTAAAAGAAGAATATTTATTAGCCCTAACTTTTATAACCATCAACCTAATAAATAGTATAGTCCTATGTATAATTACAATAAGTAACGGATTAAGATTTTCTTCGGTAGTTATGGAACTAGGCTTTCTTTTACTAGTAGCCCTAATATCTCTACTAATAAAAAAGAAAAAAAGAATAAACTACTATATAATAGTAACCATCATATTTACAATAACCTGTATAATAAACAGTATATATTATCATTACTATAGTTCCTTTGCTTCATTCTCGATATTAGCAAATATATCATTCGCAAGTGAAGTAAGTGATGCCATAGTAGATAATGTTTTAAAACCCATAGATATAATATATATATGGGCTCCAATAGCATTACTATTAGTATACAAATATATGAAAAAAAAAGGAAAACAACCCAAAGATAGCCTAATAAAAAGTAAAATAACAGTAAAGAAAACCTTATTAGCAGTATTTATACTCTTCCTATTAGGCTTTATTACCATGCCAATAAACGCTTGGGGAAGATTATATAAATTATGGAATAGAGAATCAGTAGTAATGAACTTCGGCATATACATATATCAATTCTATGATTCAGTGCAAAGTATTTCTCCCAAAATAAACAGTATGTTCGGACATGATAAAGCCCTAAAAGCCACAGTAGAATATTACAAGCAAAACAAATACCAAAAAGAAACAAATGAATATACTAATATATTCAAAGGTAAAAATGTTATAGTAATTCATGCCGAGAGTATTCAAAAATTTACAATGGATTTAGAATTCAATGGAAAAGAAGTAACACCAAACTTAAATAAATTAGCTGAAGAAGGAATGTTTTTTAACAATTTTTATTCTCAAGTAGGAGTAGGAACTAGCAGTGATAGCGAATTTACTTTCAATACATCATTAATGCCATCAACAAAAGGTACAGCCTTTGTAAACTATTTTGATCGAGACTATATAGCTATACCAAATTTGTTAAAAACTAGCGGATACTATACATTTAGTATGCACGCCAATACCGGAACATTCTGGAATAGAAATATAATGTATCAAGCATTAGGCTATGATGACTTTTATAGTAAAGAATCATATATAATAGATGAAACAATTGGCTTAGGTCTTTCAGATAAATCATTTTTTAGACAATCAGTAGAAAAAATAAAACAAATAAAAGAAGATAAAAAAGAGCCATACTATGGTCTTCTAATAATGCTCTCAAATCATACCCCATTTAATGATTTAGAGTTAACAGATGAATTTGATACCAGTATAACAACAAACATAAATGGAAAAAAAGTAACAAGAGATTACTTAGAGGGTACAGTTATGAAAAACTATTTACGATCAGTCCATTATGCAGATTCAGCTATTGGCGAACTAATAGATAGATTAGATAAAGAAGACCTATTAGAAGACACCGTAATAATAATATACGGAGATCATGATGCCAGAATAAGTTATAAAGAGTTTAATCTATTATACAACTATGATCCAGTTGAAGACAGAATAAAAACTGAAAAAGATGACGGTTTTATTCCGTATTCAGCCTATAATAACAAAATAAATGAAAAAGTTCCCCTAATAGTATGGACAAAATCAAAAAAATATAATATAGTAGTAGATATACCTATGGCAATGATAGATGTATTACCTACTATTGGAAATATGCTAGATATTCATAGTGAATACCAACTAGGCACAGACATATTTAGTCTAAAAGATAAAGACAATACAGTAGTCTTTGTAGATGGATCATATTTAACATCAAAAATATATTATAATTCATCAAAGCCAGAAATATATCCAATAACCAATGAGCCAGTAAGTGAAGAATATATCAAGGATAGGGTAGAATATTCAAACAAATTAATTGAAGTATCAAACAATATTATTTCTTATAATTTAATAAAAGAATTAAAAGGTGTTTCTAAGTAAGGAAAAAGTGTAGTAGTAACTAGCAAAGTAGAAAGGATGATGATAATACTATGCTGAAATTTGTAATTTGTGAAGATAACAAAGAAGATCTAGCCAAAATAGTACAAACAGTAAATAAATCAATGATGAAATATAGCGTTGAATATAGAATAGCCAAATTTGAGAAATATGATGAAAAATTCGAAGAGATAATAAAGGAACAATTTGATACAAAAATATATTTATTAGATATTGAACTACCGGGAGTTGAAGGATTAGAAATAGCTTCAGAAATAAGAGAACAAGATGACAAAAGCTACATAATATTTATAACTAGTCATCCCGAATGTAAAAATGATATATTCTACTCAAGATTAGAAGCAATAGACTTTATTTCAAAAGATCATAGATATGAAAAAAGAGTCCAAGAAACCATAGAGTACATAATGGATAGATTTACAAGAAATAAGATATTAACATTTACTTATGATTATACAATGTACAAAGTTCCCTATAAAGATATAACTTTTATTGAAAAAGATCCAATATTAGGAAGATGTATAATTCATTTCACAAGTGATAAACCAAAATATATAAAGAATACAATAACAAATCTAGAAGAAGAACTAGCACCACTATTTTTCAAAACACACAAATCATGTGTAGTAAATCTAGAAAATATCAGCAAGGTAGATTATGCCGAGTCCACTATTTATTTCAAAAATGGCGATTCAACATCATTACTAAGCCCTGCAAACAAGAAGGAGTTGAAGAATCATGTTAGAAATTATGAGAACATTCTTTAATTGTTCAATATTAGTGATGTCTGTTTATATTTTTGGAATAATAATATTTAATAATGGAAAACTAAAAATATCAATAAAAGATATACTAGCAATTCTTCTATGTACCGCCTTACATAGTACAGCATATCTTTTATTAGAAGGTACTGAGAAAACAATACTATCAATGTTATCTTTCTCACTACTAATAAAAATATCATTTGATATAGATTTTATAAAATCATTGTTTTCTTCAATACTATACTCAATATTTACTATCATTCCAGATCTAGTAGTACTAGCATTTGTTACTAAAGTATTAAATATGAGTAAAGACTATTGCTATTCCATATTTGCTGGAAGTATGATAGGTAATATAGTAATTAGTATAATAATGATATTAATAATATATATTTTAAGAAAGCCATTAAAAAAACTATTTAGTTATAAAATATCTAAAAATATTGAAATAGTATTAGTATCACTATTAACATTAGTAACTATAGCAATATTTTTCTATAAATTAATAAATAATTATAAATTTACAAATGATGTACTAGCATATTTATTAGTAATAATAACTCTAGTAATTATATTATCCTATCTATTCAGACAAAATATAGAAAATCAAACAATGTTTAAGAAATACGACGATCTATTAACAATCATGAGAAATTATGAAAGTGATATAGAAGAACAAAGGACAACAACTCATGAAACAAGAAATGAATTATTAACAATAAGATGTCGTGTAGAAAAATTTGGAGATGAAAAACTATGCGAATACATAGATAGTATTATGGGAGATAAGAAGAATGTTGATAGTGCAAAATATTCCAAATTCAAATATTTACCTACAAATGGCTTAAAAGGATTTCTATACTATAAATTTATTGAAGCCGAAGAAAAAGGAATTAGTGTAAAACTAAATATATCAAAACAAATAGAAAAGAGTTTCTTAATAGAATTAAATACAAAAGATTTCAAAGATTTAACAAGAATATTAGGAGTATATCTAGATAATGCAATTGAAGCATCCTCATCTTCCCAAAATAAACAATTAGGTATAGAAATATATAAAATTAAATCAAACATAGAAATAATAATATCAAATACATATGATAACATTATAGATGAAGACAAAATTGGTAATGAAAGATTTAGTACTAAAGGAGAAAATAGAGGTCATGGACTATTATTAGTAAGTAGAATATTAAAGAGTAATCCAAAATTCGAATCAGAAACAAAGAAAACAGATTCCCTATATATTCAAACATTAAAAATAAAAGACAAATAAAAAAAGAATCAACAAACAGTATATAAGATTCTTTTTTTATTAGATAAACTATTAATAGTTTAATTACTATTTTAACAAACTTTTAGGCATTTTAGGCTCGTCAATAAACCAAAGAGTACATGCTTTAGTACCAGCACCAGTAGAAAGTGAACCAATTAGATTTAATAATCTTGCTAACATACAACTACCTCCTAATCTATATTTATACCATACGGCTTATAAGTAACAATATAGTTCTTATAATTATCATATGGTAGTTGAAACATCCTATATACCAGAGGATGAATCATCAAACTTGCATCCAGTAGTCCAAAACATAAGTATGAACTAACAACAGTATTCTTAAATAAAATAATAAATATTAAATATATAAGTCCAATAATAATAGTTATTATTTTATATTTTTTTCTCTTATATTTATTAACAAGTGGTCTTTTATAAGTATCCGCTGGAGCATATAACATAAGAATTACAAAAGAAATACCACTAATCAAATACTTAACAATAGTAGCCATACCAATATATTTACATATAAAGGCCGTACCAATAAACAAAACTCCAGATATAAAGTAGCAATGCCAACTCTTTTTAGCGTGCATACCAAAAGCTGTAGTTCTAATAATGTTATAAGATAGTAAAATAAATAATACCTCTTTAGCAATATTAAGAATGAAAGCTACTCCAAAAATAACTATTGTCTTAGAAAAAGTAATATACAAAGATTCCAATCCATAACTAATTTCTTCAAGCTTCTCTTCACTATATTCAGGATAACTTTTCTTAATTGCACTAATAGATTTACTTAAAAATTTTTCTCTCATATCTTAAAATCACAATAAAATTATAACATTACAAAACTAAAAAAGAGTTAAATAGCGGACAAAATAAAAAAAAGTAATAGAATAGTAGCAAAGTTAACTACAGAGTAACACCTAGTTAAAAAAATCACTTGTAATACCCCACAAAAAATAGTATAATAAAATAGAGGTGAAGAAAAAATGGAATTATATCAATACATAATAATAATAGCAGTACTACTAATAATAGCATTCTCAATAGTAAAAATGAATAAAAAAAATATAAAATTAGAATTTAACAAATTAGTAGATTTATTAGGAGGAAAAGACAATATACTAAATACCGAAGCAGAAATGTCTCGTTTTAAAGTAACACTTAAAGATATAACCAAAGCCAACAAAGATGGCATCTTAAAACTAGGAGCTAAAGGAGTAGTAGAAATAGACGATCAATTAAAAATAATCTTAGGAAGTGATGCCAAAAAAATAAAAAAATACATAGATGAACTAAAATAAGAACAAAAAGTTCTTTTTTTTGACAAAATTCGACAAAAACCGACATTCTAAAATAGTATAATCAAGATGAGGTGAGCAAAATGAACATAATAATCATGAAAGATATAATACTAAATATAATACTTATAACATTTCCAATACTAATCTATTTAGTAATAATCTGCTACAAAGAAGAAATAAAAATCAAAACTGATACATTACTAACAATATCACTAATAACATCACTATATCTAAGTTTAAAATATATACCATATGAAGCTAATACCCAAATACTATTATTCTGTAATATACCAATAGTAATAGCATATATGAAAAATAAACCCCTACTAGGAATACTCCTATCAATAGCTAACATATTATATATTACTTTAGAATTAAATTTAGAAATAACAATAACAATAATAAAATATATATCATATTTACTACTATATACATACACAAGAAAGAAAAAAATATCAAGTGGAACATTTATCTTATCAATAGCTATAGTCCAAGCATTCTTCCTATCATTCGAATACTTCTTCCAAGCCATAACAATATCACTAGCAGACTTTCTACTATTATTAATAATAATCTTTATATACTATTTTTTAGCATTCTCTATACTATACCTATTCAAAGTAATAGATAAAATAGAATCACTAAACAGTACTATAAAAGTATTAGAAAAAGATAAAACAGTTAAAGAAGCACTATTCAAATTAACACATGAAATAAAAAATCCACTAGCGGTCTGTAAAGGCTATCTAGATATGCTAGACTTAAATAAAAAAGATAAATCAGAAAAATATATATCAATAATGAAACAAGAAATAAATAGAAGTCTAAATATTATAAGTGATTTTGTAGAATACAATAAAATAAAAATAAAAAAAGAACAAATAGATCTAAATTGTTTATTAGATGATGTCTATGATTCATTCAAAATTTTAGTAAATAATAAAAAAATCAAATTAGAATACAAAGATAGAGAAGATGAAGAAATATATTTTGAAGGAGACTATGAAAGATTAAAACAAGTTCTAATAAATATGCTAAAAAATGCTTTAGAAGCAACAGAAGAAAATGGTAAAATAGAAATATCATCCAATATTTATAAAAAGCATATAGATATCTTAGTCGAAGACACAGGAATAGGTATGGATAAAGAAACCCTTGAAAAAATAGAAGAAATGTTTTATACAACAAAGCAAAACGGAACAGGACTTGGAGTAGCCCTATCAAAAGAAATAATAAAGTCGCATAATGGACAATTAATATTTAACTCATCACCAAATAAAGGAACTAAAGTAACAATAAGATTACCATACAAATAACTAAAACAATATAACTCTAAACATCATCATTAGAGTTATATTTTATTCTATAAATATTAATAACATAAAATAATACTTTCTATTTAATTATTAAAAAATATCTGATATAATATAAAAAAGGGATGATACTATGGAAGATATATTCTTAAAAAACCTGCCAACCATAGATCTTCACGGCTATGATATGGAATCAGCAAGAGTAGCAACAGAAGATTTTATAAAAGAAAATATAATATTAAATAATAATAAAATAATAATAATACATGGTAAAGGAACAGGGCTAGTAAAAAAAGCAGTACATGAAAGTCTAAAGAAAGAAAAAAAAGTAATAAAATACCACACAGACAACTTTAATGATGGCTTAACAATAGCCTATTTATCAGTTGACAAGTAAATTTCTCTGTGCTATAATAAATTACAATTTTAAGAAAGGCATTGTATGCACGATAAAGAAATAATTAGGCGAATAAAAGAATTATGTACAATTACAAAAGAATTAATCATAGTAATTATTCTTACCATAATATGCACAATAATATTCATTATTGAAGCATTTTAAATAGGAGGTTTTAGGTTATGGATGATGAAAGACAAATAAATTGGTTAGGACTATTCATAAAAATAGTAATAGTATTTATATTTTTAATAATAATAGTATGGTTAGTATCAAAAATAATAAATAATAATAAACCATCAGAAACATTTAAAAATAATATAAATAATATGGAAGAAGTAGCACTTTCATACTTCAAAGAAATAGAATTACCAACAGAAAAAGGAAAAAGCATAAAAATAACATTAGAAGATATGATAGAAAAAGAATTAATACTATCTATAAATGATGATGGAAACAACGCTTGTGATACAAAGAAAAGTTATTCAAAAATAACAAGAGAAAAGAAAGAATATAAAATAGAAACAAAATTAAAATGTGGTAAAGAAGAAGATACCATAACAAGAAAACTAAGTTTCAAAGATTATGAAAAGACAAAAAAAGAAAATACTACTACAGATAGTAATAAAGAAAATAAAGAAACAACAGCGGAAAATCCCCCTATAGAGACTCCAAGTAAAAAGACAACATATTATGAATACAAAAAAGAAAATACAAATTATAGTAAATGGATGCGAGGAGAATTATTAGGAGAAAATATAGAAAACAAATATGAATACTATAAAGTAGCAGAGCAAACTTACTACACATTAGGTACAATAGAAAAAAACAAAACAAATGTATCATATACAATAAAACTAAATAATGTACCAAATAAAGAATATTATTTCACAGTAGTAGAAAAAGTAGAATACTTAAATAACGATGAAAAAGAATATTTAAGTCAAAAAGATAATACCATAATAGAAAAACAAAATATAAAAGATATTCCAACTAGTATTACTAAATATTCTTTATTAGAAGATAATTTCCAATATAAATTAACACCATACTACCGTAAAGGAGAATTCTATATAAATGTAGATATAGAAAAAACAAAAGAAGCAACATCATATAAAAATATCTATTTTATCCCATTAAAAATAACCATAAAATTCTCTTCACCAGAGATAACAGATACAAAACCAAATGGAGAATATGAAAAAATATCATACTACAGATATGTAGAAAAAACATCAGAAACAAAATGGTCAACAGAAACAGAATTATCTGGATATACCAAAACAGGCAAAATTAAAGAACAATAAAAAGTTAGCACTAGCTAGCTTTTTTTAATATCTTATCAACAATTCCATAATTCAAAGCTTCCATACTATCCATAAAATAATCCCTTTCAGTATCCTTATCAATAACATCAATATCTCTACCAGTAACATCAGATAAAATAGAATTAAGCTTTTTCTTAAGTTTTAATATTCTTTCCGCAGCAATTTTAATTTCAGTAGCTTGACCTTGTGCCCCACCAAGAGGTTGATGAATCATAACCTCAGCATTAGGTAGAATAAATCTCTTCCCCTTTTTACCAACTGCCAGTAAAAAAGCCGCCATAGAAGCTGAAATACCAACACAAATAGTAGATACATCACTACCAATAAAATTCATAGTATCATAAATAGCCATACCAGCAGTAATAGAACCACCGGGAGAATTAATATACAAACTAATATCATCATGATTAAGACTATCCAAATATAATAATTCTGCTACTACCACATTAGCAGTACTATCAGTAATTTCTCCATTCAAAATAATAATTCTATCTTTCAACAACCTAGAATAAATATCATAAGCTCTCTCACCCATATCATTCTTTTCAATAATAGTAGGAATTAAATTCATACGCTCACCTCATAATTAGTATAATATATAATGAGTATAAATAAAACAAAAAAAGAATGACAAAAAATAACATAATATGATATAATATATAATATAAAATATCCAAAAGGAGGAATAAAATGGAAACAATAATAATAACCTTGGATGCTAAAGAAAAAAAAGAATATATAAAAGGAATAAAATTAAAAGAAATAATAAATAACACAGCCAAGGATACTGTAGTAGCGGCTAATTACAATAACAAAATGATATCACTTGAAGATCCATTAACCCAAACAGGTACATTATCACTTTATGATATAAATACTAAAGAAGGAAATAAAATATATGAAAAAGGCTTGTTATATTTATTTGAAGTATCCGCAATAAAAATCTTAGGTAAAGATACAAAAATAACTATAAAGCATTCCATAGATAAAGGAATATACTGTACCATAAATAAAAATATAACTAATGACGATATAACAAAAATAAAAAAAGAAATGAAAGACAAAGTAAAAGAAGATATACCATTTAAAAAGATAGAAACAACAAAGTCTGAAGCAATAGAATACTTCAAAAGTATAAAAAGAGAAGATAAAGTAAGAACATTAGAATATATGAAAGCAAATTATGTAACACTATATAAACTAAGTGAAACATATAACTATATAATAGGAGACCTACCATATACAACAGGAGCCTTAAAATACTTTGACTTATCACTAATAGCAAATAGAGGAGTAGTAGTAAGATTCCCATCAATATATGACAATAAAAAAATAGTAAAATATACTCACCATGAAAACTATTTCAATAGTTTAGAAGAATATTCAGTATGGGGAAATAACTTAAATATAAACAATTTAGGAGAATTAAATGAATTTATAACAAACAACAATGCAGGAGATATAATCCAATTATCAGAAATAATGCAAAACTATAAACTACTGAGTATAGCGGAGCAAATAGTCCTAAATAAAGAAGACTATAAAGTAATACTTCTATCAGGACCATCAAGTTCCGGAAAAACAACAACCGCTATGAAGTTATCCCTATACCTAAGAAGTTTAGGATTAAATCCTACCCACTTATCATTAGATGACTACTTTCTAGAAAGAAAAGATACTCCAGTAGGAGCAAATGGCAAACCAGATTTCGAATCATTAAAAGCAATAGATACAGAACTATTTGATAATCAAATAAGTAAATTACTAAAAGGTAACAAAGTAACCGTACCAACATTTAATTTTATAGATGGAAAAAAAGAATATAAAAGAACAGTCAAGTTAAAAGAAAACGATATATTAATAATAGAAGGCTTGCACGCATTAAATGAAGAAATCCTAACCAACATACCCAAAAAGAAAAAATTTAAAATATATATAAGTCCATTAACATATCTAAATGTTGATAACGATAATAGAATAGGAATGACAGATTTAAGATTACTAAGAAGAATAGTAAGAGATAATAGAACAAGAGGATATTCGCCATCAAAGACACTAGAGACATGGCCAGATGTAAGAAATGGTGAAGAAAAATATGTATTCCCATATCAAGATAATGCCAATGCCATGTTTAATACAAGTCTAGCCTATGAATTAGCAGTAATAAAAACATATGCAGAACCATTACTATTCACTATAAAAGAAGATGATCCAAATTATCAAGTAGCACAAAGATTAATAGAATTACTAAAATTTGTCCTACCAATACCAAGTGAAACAGTACCTCAAACTTCAATCCTAAGAGAGTTTATAGGAGGAAGCTACTTCGAATAAATAAAAATAAAAAATAATCCTAATAATAAATTAGAATTAACAAAAAATAATATAGGATTAATACCCTTAGCAGAATATGTTAAGGGTTTTAAATTGCTTGTAAAAGATCACTAAAAAGAACATAATGAATGAAAACAGAACTAAATAAATCTAAAAGTACTGTAGCTGATAAACTTATGATACTCCCACTATTTTTTTAAATCTACTATTGCTTGAATGTAAGTTTCAGCTTTTATTTTTTCTTCAGCATTTAAACTACGATAATTAGAAATTAAGGCATTTTCTTTTTCTGATAATGAAAAATTAGATGGTGTTGGATCATCTGTTAAATCTAATAAATAATCTGTTGAAGTATTTAATATTTTAGCCATTTCTATAATAGTGGATGTCTTAGGTTTAATTTTACCGCTAATATATTGAGATATAGCCTCTTGAGATACCTCTAAATCTACTGCTAAAGAGGTAAGAGATTTATTTTGAGCTTTAACCATCTTTTTTAAGTTTTTCATAGTTGTTTTTTCATCTTTCAAATCAACCACCTCCTAATATAAGTATTACTTAAAAAAAACTATTTTATAATAAAATTATATAATTACTACTTCAAAATAATTTGAAGTATGGTATAATTAAAATTGAAGTAATAATTATAATTGGAGGTAACAATGAAAGAAAATATTATAAAATCAGATAGAAAAATAAATAAATTACAAAAGCATATGAAAAAGCAAGCTCAAAAGAAAGCAAAAGGAATTAAAATAGGTAACAAGAGTTCAAATATAAAGTTTTATAGTTTGAGTATTAATGAAGCACTAAAATATTTAGATACAACTAAATTTGGTCTTTCTTTAGATGAGGTAAATAACCGCTTAAAAAAAGATGGTAAAAATCAATTAGTAGAAGCAAAAAAGCAATCCAATTTAGGCAAATTTTTAAATGAATTTAAAGATTTAATGATAATCATTTTAATAATATCAGCCATTGTGTCATTTTTTCTCTCGATATTAAATAACGAACCTTTTACTGATAGTATCATCATAATTGCAATAGTAGTTCTTAATGCCATATTAGGATTTGTACAAGAATTAAAAGCAGACAAAGCAATTGATTCATTAAGAAAAATGCAAACAATAAAAGTCAAAGTTAAAAGAGAAAATAAAATATATATAGTTAATAGTGAAGACATTGTAAGAGGCGATATATTAGTTTTAGAAGCAGGAGATTTAGTACCAGCTGATGCAAGAATTATTTATCAAGCATCATTGAAGACTGATGAATCCTCTTTAACAGGGGAATCCATTTCTGTTCCTAAGAATATTAAAAAGATAGATAAGAACACACCTTTATCATCTAGAAATAATATGATATATTCTGGAACAACCATTGTTCATGGTAAATGTCTTGCTGTAGTTTCTGAAATAGGGATGAATACAGAATTTGGTCTTATTGCAAAAAGTCTAAATGAAGAGAAAAAAGAAATTACACCCCTTCAGAAAAAAATAGATGGAATAAGTAAGTTTTTATCATTTATCATTGCAATAATAATATTAATAATGTTTGTAATTGGAATTATAAAAGGAATGAATATATTAGATGTGATTATGCTTTCTATTTCTCTTGCTGTAGCAGCAATTCCAGAAGGATTACCAGCAGTAATTACCATTACTTTGTCGTTAGGAGTCAGCATAATGGCTAAAAAAAATGCTATTGTAAGAAATATGTCTAGTGTAGAAACTTTAGGATGTACTGAAATAATATGTTCTGATAAAACGGGAACAATTACTCAAAATAAAATGACAGTACAAGAAATATTTTATGATAATAAAATAAATGATATTAAAAAGATAAATAAAAATAATAAACTATTTGATATTATGATTTTAGATAATAATGTTGTAAAAAATAATGATGAATACATTGGAGATCCAACTGAAATAGCACTTTATAAGTGCTGTGAAGAATATTGTAATATTTTAAAAATTAGAAATGATAATAAAAGAATTGATGAATTACCTTTTGATTCAGATAGAAAAATGATGTCCACAATAAACAAGAATAATGATACAATAACAATATATACTAAAGGTAGTTTTGATTCACTAATTAACCATTGTTCTTACATATTTGAAAATAACAAAGTCGTTAAATTGACTGATAAAAAGAAAGCTTCATTAAAGAATATTGAAATTGCTGAATCAAATAAAGCATATAGAATTTTATCTTATGCCTATAAAGAAATAGAATCATCATATAAATTAGATGAAAATTTGGAAAATGATTTAATTTTTGTAGGAATGACTGCAATGATAGATCCACCAAGAACTGATGTAAAAGAAGCAATAAAGCAATGCAAAATTGCTCATATTAAGCCAATTATGATAACAGGAGATAGTTTAGATACAGCAAAAACTATTGCTAAAGAAATTGGTATATTAGATAATGATGATGAAGCAATAATCGGTACAGATATTGATTCAATGGATGATGAAAAATTAAAAGATAGTGTTAATAAATATTCAGTTTACGCTAGAGTAAGTCCAATAAATAAATTAAGAATTGTAAAAGCATGGAAAGAAAACAAAAAAATAGTTGCTATGACAGGAGACGGAGTAAATGATGCACCAGCACTAAAAGCAGCAAATATAGGTGTTGGTATGGGAATAACTGGAACCGAAGTTTCTAAAGGAGTATCCGACATTATACTTTCAGATGATAGTTTTTCAACAATAGTAAGTGCAGTAAAAGAAGGAAGAAGAATTTTTGATAACATTAGAAATGTTTTAGTATATCTATTAACAGGAAATATTGCTGAAGTATTAGTTATATTTATTGGAATGATTGGTGGAATAGAAATATTTTTACCTATTCAACTATTATATATAAATCTTATAACAGATAGTATACCTGCTATTGCACTTGCATTTGAAAAAGAAGAAGAAAACATAATGAATAGAAATATTAGAAAAAATGATAGTACATTTTTTACACCATTTTTAATTGCTAAAATGAGTATATCGGCAATATTAAAAACAATTGCAACATTACTAGTTTATTTTATAAATATAATAGTGTATAATATTGAAATAGCAACAACGCTGTCATTTCTAACTTTAATTCTTTTAGAAGTTATTTTTGCTTATTCTTGCAAAAATATAAAAAAGAGTATTTTAAATAAAAATATTTTTAATAATAGCTTTATGAATAAAAGTGTATTAATATTATTCGGTATACAAATTATAGTGTTTACTACACCAATCAAAAGTATATTTAATATTGTAGATGTAAATTTAATACAAGTTTCATATAGTGTTTTAATAGTAATTATTATATTTATAATTGATGAATTGTTCAAAAGTATAGTTTATAAGATATTTAAAGATTAGGAGCAAATACCCTAAAAACAAAAAATATTGCCATTTTTCATGGCTATGTATGCCTTGAAGGCAAGCTCAAAGCAAGGAAGAAAGGAATGAGACTTAATATGAATGAAAATGGAATTTATGATTCAAAATTGATGCCATTATCTAATGAAATAAATTTAAGAATTGCTCAAGAAAAATTATTAAATAAAGAACCCTTAACAACGAAAGAAAAAATACTTTTAGGTAGAGATCGCCCAGTTAAAGTACTTGATGGATATGAACTAAAATCAGATTGTGTATATAGAGCAATTAGTGAAGAATTATATAATAAATATTTAGAATCAGGATTTATATATGGAGTTGATGAAGAAGACGAATATACAGAGTACATTCAAGATGGAAAAAGTTTTAATAATAATAAAGGAGTTGATTGGTATCTTGGAGGAGTATGTTTAAGATATGGTGATGTAATAATTGAATGCCCTGCAAGTGGAAAATATTTTCGCCCAGCCAACGATAATGGATGCCATTTATCTATGGATCCAACTGTTAGGCATATGAAGTCATCTGGATATATTAATCCTGTTCCAATGAGTATGATTAAATTAATAAAACATCCAAATATTTCTATTGACATTAATGAAATAGGAAATAATCATAAGACAAGATAAAGGCAAAATATATCAATATACCAGTAAGAATAATAATTATTTCATTGTCTAAATTAAGAAAACTAAAAATAGTGAAACAGTACCTCAAACTTCAATCCTAAGAGAGTTTATAGGAGGAAGTTACTTCGAATAAATAAAAATAAAAAAGCATATATATTAATAGGTGTAACATGAATAAATACAAACTATTAATAATAATATGCTTTTTAATAATAACTCTATGTCTTCCTAAGGTAACTGCTACCGTAAAAAATATAAATCTACTAGGAAAAACCATAGTATTAGACGCAGGACACGGTGGAAAAGATAAAGGAGCCACCAGTGGCAAAATAATAGAAAGTGAGCTAAATCTAATAATAACAAAAAAGCTAGAAAAAGAATTAGCCTCAAGAGGAGCAACTGTCTACTTAACAAGAGAAGATGAAAAAGATCTATCCACAACTACCATAAATAGAAAAAGAAGTGATCTATATAACAGAGCCAAATACATCAACAAAATATCTCCTGATATGTACATATCAATCCATCTAAATTCCTCTCCATCCCCCTCATGGCGAGGACTACAAATATTCTATACTGATAAAAACGAAGAAAATAAAGAAATAGCAGAAATCCTAACCAATCACTTAAAAAATACCATTCCCAATACAAGAGATATAAAAAAAGATAGTAGTTATTATATGTATAAACATATCAAATCCCCGGGAGTACTAATAGAAGCAGGTTTCATATCAAATGCCAATGACAACTACCTATTAAGAAATGAAGAATATCAAAACAAACTAATAGCGGCAATATCTGATGGTATAGAAAAATATTATCAAAATACCTAAAATCACTTCAAAAAAAATAAAAAATAGTGTATACTCATAATAGAAAGAAATAACAAAAAGAAAAGAAAGGAAGTACACAATGCAAAAAATATATCTAAAATATGATGAATATACACCGCCAGTAGAATGTGATTTCGGTTTTATAAAAGAAATGGTAATCCTAGGATTCTTATATCCAATAAAAAAGAAAAATTTTAAAATGTTCAATATTATGTTCATAACAGAAATAGCCGTAATAGCTCTAATACTATCTTTTATACCATTAAAAATAAGCATACTAGTAAGTATTATAATGTTATTAATTATCAATACCCTATTTGCGGCCAACTACAATATGATAATAATAGAGAAACTTCTAAAAGACGGCTATGTCCCACTAGACCACACATCTTCAGAAATATTAATAAATAAAGGAATATACTTCAAGCTTCAATAGTATAGTTATATTCCTTTTAAAAAAGAATAAAAAATATATCATTTTACAAAAAAGTGTGATATAATTTAATACAGAATAATGGGAGTTGATGCTATGGAAAAGAATTTCAAGACAATAGAGGAACAATTAGAAATACTAAAAAATAAAGCCCTAATAATAGAAGAAGAAAACGAAGTAAAAGAAATACTATTAAAAGAAAACTATTTCTTCATAATGGGATATAGACACGTATTTCTAAAATCAGAAAGAGATAAGAAGTTTATAGCGGGAACAACATTCAATGAAATATACTCATTATTCACATTTGATAGGAATTTTAGAAATATAATATTTAAAAATGTATTAGTTATCGAAAATCAATTAAAATCTGTAATATCATATCAATTATCTAGAAAATATGGATACCGAGAAAAAGATTACTTAAATCCCAAAAATTTTACAGATAATCATGAAAAAGTAAGGCGTGTAAGAGATCTAATAGATAAGATGAAAAGACAAATAAGAATAAATGCCTCATCACATAATGCCACAATGCACTATATAAATAATTACGGATATATTCCCTTATGGGTACTAGTAAAAGTATTATCCTTTGGTATTGTTTGTGAATTATATACCATACTAAAAAAAGAAGATCAAATAGAAATAGCAGAAATTTTCCAAACAACACCACAAGTATTAGAAGACATATTAATAATACTTTCAAATTACCGTAATTTATGTGCTCATGAAGATATTGTATTTGAACACAAAACAGAAAGAGTAATACCAGACACCAATTACCACACATTAATGAATATCCCAAAAATGGATGATGAATATATATACGGGAAAAACGATTTATTTGCAGTAGTAATTATCTTCAAAATACTACTTAATAAGAAAGCATTTAGACTTATGATGAAAGAAATAGAATATGAAATAGAATTATTAGATGGAAGAATAGATACCATTCCAATAAATAAAGTATTAGATAGAATGGGATTTCCAGAAAATTATATAGAAATAATAGAAATGTAGGTGAAAAAATGAATAAAAAAAACAATAAAATAATAATACCAGTATTAGTATTTGTAGCCTTTGTAGGAGGAGCTATCTGGGCTTATCTAGTATTAAATCAATTAAATACAGGAAGTGTAATAACTAGTACAAAGACAGGAACATATACTATAAATGAAAATAGCATAGCCTTAGCCGTAGAAAAAATATATGATGCTACCGTAACTGTAGCAACCTATAAAGACAATAAAGCCATTTCAACAGGAACAGGTTTTGTCTATAAAAAAGAAGGATCTACAGCATACATCATGACTAATAATCATGTTATATCTGGAGGAGATTCAGCCAAAGTAATCTTCAGTGATGGTACTTCAGCAGATACCAAGATATTAGGAGGAGAAACATATTCAGATATAGCAGTATTAACAGTAAGCTCTGCAAGTATAAAGCAAGTAGCAACAATAGGAAACACAGAAAATATAAAATTAGGAGACACAACATTTGCCGTAGGAGCACCATTAGGAGATACCTATAGTGGAACAGTAACCAAAGGTATACTATCAGGAAAAGATCGCTTAGTAGCAGTATCCTTTTCCGGAAGCTCATCAGATTACTACATGAAAGTATTACAAACAGATGCTGCCCTAAATCCAGGTAATAGTGGTGGACCATTATGCAATGTAAACGGCGAAGTAATAGGAGTAAACTCATTAAAACTAACTGAAGAAAAGACAAGTACTACTACAAGTTATAGTGTAGAAGGAATGGGCTTTGCTATCCCAATAGAAGATGCTATATCCTATGCTGGAATAATAGAAAAAGGACAATCAGTAAAAAGACCATACATAGGTATTAGTATGCTAGATATAACTGACAGTTACTACTTATGGCAAGCAGGAATAACACTTCCAAAAGGAGTAGAAAAGGGCGTAGCAGTACTAGAAGTAGTATCATCATCTCCAGCAGAAAAAGCCGGCTTAAAACAAGGAGATATAATTACCAAACTAGACGCAGAAGAAATATCTTCAGTAGCAGAACTTCGTTATGAATTATATAAACATAATCCAACAGATAAGATAACCATAACATATAATAGAAGTGGTAAAGTCTTAACAGCAGAAGTAACATTAGAAGAATCAAAATAATACTTAGATTAATTTCTAAGTTTTTTATTGCCCCTCAAGCCTGTAGTCTTTAGGGGTATGAGAAAGCCTAAGGTCTTTCTCATAAACAATTTTATATAATTATCAATTTTAATATCAAAACTATTGTATTTTATTATCAATTTTTGTTATAATAAATATGACAAAAAGAAAGGTGATTAACAAATGGAAGAATATAAAATAACATCACATAGTGATAATGAAACAATCTTAATAGCCCAAAATATAGAATCAGAGAAATTTCCCAACATGGTAATATGCTTAAATGGGGACTTAGGTAGTGGGAAAACAATCTTTGCAAAAGGCTTTGCTCATGCCATGAACATAGATGATGTAACATCTCCTACTTTTACAATTATAAAAGAATATATGGGTGAATTACCACTGTATCACATAGATGTATATCGCTTAGAAAATAATGCCGAAGATATAGGAATAGAAGAATACTTTGATAAAGGTGGAGTAACTATAATAGAATGGGCAGATATGATAAAAGATATTTTACCAGAAGAAAGACTAGATATAAAAATTAAAATAGCAGATGATAATACAAGAATTCTAATTTTAAAACCACATGGTGAAAAATATGTAAGTATTTGTGAGGATATAATATGATAAGTCTATTTATAGATACATCACTAGAAGATGTATCTATTGCCTTAACCAAAGATGGTAAAAAAATATCAGAAATACATGAATATATACCCAAACAACATTCAGTATATGTAACTAAATATATAAGTGATATATTAACCCAAAACAACTTATCAACAACTTCTGTTGATGAAATAATAGTAGTAAATGGACCGGGTTCTTTCACAGGTATTAGAATAGGAGTAACAAACGCCAAAATATTTGCCTACATTAATAAAATAAGAATAGTAACAATAACATCCCTAAAAGCAAGGGTATTAGGAGAAATATCTCCCTATTTATTAACAACAATAGATGCCAAACATGGTAATTACTATGTAGGATTATATGATGAAAACTATAACACTATTCTAGAAAAATTCACTTCTATAGAAGAAGTAGAAAAAATAAAAGCCAAATATTCCCCAAAGATAATAGAAGTAACAAAACCATATAACATTGAAGCTATAGTTGAATATAGCAAAAAAATAAAAGATATTCCACCACATGCCGTAAATCCAACATATCTAAAATTACCCGAGGCAATGGAGAAAAAATGTTAAAAGAAGTTATAAAAGAAGATCCCAGTCCCTATGTCAAATACATAGAATATGAAGAAGAAAATAAAATATTAGGATATTTAAAATATTCTCTAATATATGACCGAATAGAAATAGATAATATTTTTGTAGAACCAAATTATCGAGGACAAAAAATAGGGGATAAACTAATGAATAAATTAGTAGAAATAGCAATAAATAATAAAGTATTAAATATAACACTAGAAGTAAGAGTAAGTAATATAGTAGCAATAAATCTTTATAAAAAATATGGTTTTTATAAAACTGCTATTAGAAAATACTATTATGGAGATGAAGATGCAATACTAATGGAAAAACAGGTGATGTAAAGTGAAAGATATATATATATTAGGAATAGAATCAAGTTGTGATGAGACAAGTATGAGTATAGTAAAAAATGGCAATACTGAAATAGCAACAGTAGTACTAAGCCAAATAGATATTCATAAAAACTATGGAGGAGTAGTACCAGAAATAGCTAGTCGAAATCATGTAGAAAATATTAGTATAGTATTAGAAGAATTACTAACTAAAGCCAATATGACACTAAATGATATAACAGCAGTAGGAGTAACCTATGGTCCGGGACTAATAGGAAGTCTTTTAGTAGGAGTAGAAGCCGCTAAAGCAATATCCTTAGTAACAGGAAAACCCCTAATACCAGTTCATCACATTATAGGCCATATTTATGCTAATAATCTAAAAGAAAGATTAAAATTTCCTTTAATAGCTTTAGTAGTAAGTGGTGGACACACCGAACTAATCTACATGAAAGAAGACTATTCATTTGAAAAAATAGGAGGAACATTAGACGACGCCGTAGGAGAATGTTATGATAAAGTAGCCAAAGTACTAAATCTAGAATATCCAGGAGGACCAAAAGTAGATAAATTAGCCCATCAAGGCCAAGATACCTATAATCTTCCCTATCCATTAGATGACAGCAGTTATAACTTCAGTTTTAGTGGTATAAAATCCGCTGTCATAAACCTAGTACATAATGAAAATCAAAAAAATAACCCCATAAAAAAAGAAGATTTATCTACAACATTTCAAAATAGGGTAATAAGTATATTAACCAAAAAAACAATGAAAGCCCTAAAAGAATATAAAGTAAATAACCTAGTAGTAGCAGGAGGAGTATCCGCTAATCAAGGATTAAGAGAAAAACTAACTGAAGAGTGTCAAAAAGAAAACATAAATATCTCCTTTCCTGAACTAAAATACTGTACAGATAATGGAGCTATGATTGCTACAGCAGGATACTTTGCATATAAAAAAGGTATCAGAGCCGATCTGACTTTGACAGCAGTAGCCACAGATACAATATACAAAGACTGGTAAGATTATAGAAATATAATCTTTTTTTAATTTCCAAGGACAATCTCTATTACAACAAAAATTAAACCAGCATAAAATAAAATGATTATGAATAGAGGTGAGAAAATATGGAATTCATAAATCAAAATACCGAATTAGTAGTAACCCTACTTACAATGATACTAACATGGGTATTAGGTTTTATATCTAAAAGATGCCCATATGTTAATAACAATTTAATAATTATTCAAAATATTGTTATTGGCTTATCCGTATCAATATTCTATTTTATAATAACAAAAGATTTTAATTTAGCAATAACCTTAAGTGGTCTATTAGCGGAAACAGGCTATAATCTTATTCATAATATAGAAAAATTAATAAAGGAGGGAACTGATGGTACCAATAATAAAGAAAATAGTACCAGAAAATAGATACTATCTAAAATGCCCATATAAAATGACACCAACCAGAATCGTCGTACACAATACTGCTAATGACGCAACTGCCAGAAATGAAATATCATATATGACAAATAATGATTATGAAGTGTCATTTCATTATGCAGTAGATGATAAAGAAATAGTCCAAGGTATTGAAGAAAACAGAAACGCATGGCATGCTTCAGACGGTAATGGCAAAGGAAATAGAGAAGGTATAGCAATAGAAATATGCTACTCCAAATCAGGAGGAGATCGTTTTACCAAAGCCGAAGAAAATGCAATAGACTTAATCGTAGACATACTAAATAGATATAACTGGGATATAGATAAAGTAACCAAACACCAAGACTATACCAATAAATATTGTCCCCATAGAACTCTAGATCTTGGTTGGAATAGATTTTTAAATAAAATAAATGACAAACTATCACAAACAAGAAACAGAAAATTCATAATAGGAGAAAAAATATATAACAAAGAAGATTTATACCTAAAAGAAACCGCAGGCTATGGTGGAAAATTAATGTTATTAAAAAAAGATACAGAATCAATAGTAAAAAAATACCACTACAATAAAGGCTTATATATGGCACTAGGAGAAAGTAATAAATACTATGATTGTGCATGGACAGATGAATACAGTCTATTTACTACAGAAAAGCCATTAAAAGAAGAGAATAATAAAATAAATAATGAAACACCAATAGAAGAAACAAAAGAAGAAGAAAAAGATATCATAACCCAAAAAGAAAGAGAAAACGCCTTATTATGGTTATTAGATAAAATCATAAAATTCATAGTTAAACTATTTAAAAGAGGAAAATAATATCCTCTTTTAACATTAATACAAACATAAGTATGATAAAAAAATAAAAATAAAAAATATTATACTCTTTACTTCACTATCTCATTAAAATATGATAAAATGAAATAAAGAAAGATGAGGTAACAACATGCAAATAGAAAAATTAAATGATAAGCAAGAAATAGCTGTTAATCATATAGATGGACCAATGCTCGTTTTAGCAGGAGCAGGTTCTGGAAAAACAAAAGTATTAACAAATAGAATAGCAAACTTAATAAATAAAGGTATAAATCCTACTAATATATTAGCTATAACTTTTACAAATAAAGCTGCCAAAGAAATGAAAGATAGAGTAGTAAGATTAATAGGTAAAGAAGCATATAATATACAAATATCAACATTTCATTCCTTAGGTTTAAAAATACTAAAAGAAAACTATGCCTACTTAGGATACGAAAAAAACTTTACTATTATTGATAGTGATGATGTATTAACCATTATAAAAAAAATATTAAAAGACAAAAACATGGCTAAAGAATACTACAGTCCACGAGAAATCAAAAATAAAATAAGTTCCGCAAAAAATGAAATGATGAGTACTGAAACATTTGCTAAAGTAGAGTTTGATCATAAAGTAGTAGAAGTCTATAAAGAATATCAAAAAAAATTAAAAAATGGCAACTCTGTAGACTTTGATGATCTACTAATTCTCCCAATAAAATTATTCAAAAACTATCCAAATATACTAGATGAATATCAAGAAAGATACAAATATATTTTAATAGATGAATATCAAGATACAAATGAAGCACAATATACATTTAGTAAATTAATATCAGCCAAATATAGAAATATTTTTGTAGTAGGAGATAACGATCAAGCTATTTATGCCTTTAGAGGAGCCAATTATAAAAATATATTAAATTTTGAAAAAGATTACCCAGAGACCAAGACAGTACTACTAGAAGAAAACTATCGTTCGACAAAAAACATTTTAAATGCCGCTAATAGTGTAATAAAAAACAATCGTGAAAGAAAAGATAAAAATTTATGGAGTAATAATGATGAGGGAAGCAAAATAAAATATAAAGAAGTATCAAATGAAAAAGAAGAAGCTTCTTATGTTTCAAATGAAATAAAAAATCTATTACAAAAAGGAGTAAATGAAGAACAAATAGCGGTTCTATATCGAACTAATGCTCAATCCCGTATTATAGAAGAAGAAATGTTAAAGAAAAATATCAAATATCGAGTAGTAGGAAGCTTCTACTTCTATAACCGTAAAGAAATAAAAGACCTTCTATGCTACTTAAGATTAATAAACAATCATAAAGATGATGTAAGCTTACTTAGAGTAATAAATACTCCAAGAAGAGGAATAGGAGACAAAACAATTGAAAATTTAGTAAATGAATCAGCCGAGAAAAACATCTCCTTATATGAAGCCATAAATAAAGGTAAAGAACAAGAATTCAAAAACATAATCGAAGAATTAACTAACATCAGTAGTAGTCTATCATTAACAGAACTAATCGAAGAAATACTAGAAAAGACAGGTATCAAAAAAGAGCTAGAGGCCTCCAAATCCCTAGAAGATGAAATAAGATTAGAAAACCTAAACGAATTCAAAGGAGTTACCAAAAGTTATGAAGAAGAATACGGATCAGCTTCCCTATCAGATTTCTTAGAAGAAATATCCCTAGTAAGTGATATGTCTGAACATCAAGATAGTTCCAATAGAATTAGTTTGATGACTGTCCATTCTGTAAAAGGCTTAGAATTTGATTATGTCTATATAATAGGAATGGAAGAAGGAATATTCCCACACTATAATGCTATCAATGACGGAAGCTCATCTGCTATTGAAGAAGAAAGAAGACTATGCTATGTAGCAATAACTAGAGCACGAAAAGAATTAACTATCACATCAGCAGATACTAGAATGCTATTCGGAAAAACAAGCAGAAATATGCCAAGTAGATTTATCCAAGAAATAGATAAAGAATACATAGATAAAGAAAAAACAAATAAGATAGAAAAAGTTGTAAAAAAAGCAAGAAAAAATATAGATACAACAATAACCTATGAAGTAGGAGAAAAAATATCCCATACAGATTTCGGAGAAGGAATAATAATAAGTGTTGAAAAATCAATATTAACCGTAGCATTTCCTCATCCAATAGGTATAAAAAAACTAATGAAAGGACATCCAAATATAAGCAAACTATAAAAAGAAAAGAGGAGTAGTTATGAAAAAAACAATACTAAGCTTTATTCTTGTAATAACTATGATGATCGGAGAAATGATCATTCTAAACAATGATATTGAAGACATAAAATTAAATATAAATAAAGTAGAAGAAGAATTAAAAGGAAAGAAAGAAATAGAAAAAATAAAAGAAGAAAAAGATATTTTAAATGAAGATATCCAAAATATACTATCAGTATCCACCTTTAGTACACAAGAAATAGAAGAAATAATGACTAGTGAAAAAACAATATCAGAAAAATTAGCCAAAGAAATAACTGACTTAGAAAATAAAATTATAAATTTAGAAGATAAATTAACAGATGTCCAAAAAGAATATTACAATATAGTAAAAGAAAATGCTAAGAAAAATACATTCTATATTTCTAATGTACCATTTATTAACCAATACCCCAATTATCCAACCGGATGTGAATCAGTTGCCTTAACTATTCTATTAAAATATCACGGAGTATCAGTAACCCCTGATGACATTATTGCAAAATTACCCAAAGGAAGTACTCCAGTAGAAAAAAATGGTAAAATCTATGGAGGCAATCCAGAAGTAGAATTTATTGGCAATCCCTATAGCTTAAATGCCTATGGTGTATATGAAAAACCAATCGCTAATGTAGCAAATAAATATAAAAGTGGTATTAAAATAGCAACAGGTACAAGTTTTGAAAAAATACTTGAAATAGTAAAAAGTGGAAAGCCAGTTATGGTATGGACATCAATGTATTTAGCCGTTCCATACATATCAAAATCATGGATTTATGAACCAACAGGAGAAACAATTTATTGGAAAGCCAATGAACATGCCGTAGTTATAATTGGATACACTGAAGATAAAGTAATTATATCTGACCCAATAGATGGTAAAGCTAAATATCAATCTAAAAGCATCTTCAAAGAAAGATATGATTATTATGGAAAGAAGGCTCTATATTACTAATGAAAAGAAAAGAAAAGAAAATAATCCCAATAATATTAATGATAATAACCATAATAATATTTCTTCTATTAACATATACACTATATCAAAAAATAACTATAAGTAGTAAAAATAAAGAATTAACTTCTTACTTAAAAGAATATAAAGCTTTAACAGAAGAAGTAGAAAATCTCAAAAACATAAAAGAAAATTATGAATTAATAAAAGAAAATAATCAAGAATTAGAAAAGCGAAAAAATGATCTAGAAAAAGAAATAACTACTCTAAATAATAAAATTAATAATACTCAAAAAGAAATAGATAAACTAAAATAGTATCTATTTCTTTTAAATTAACATATAATTTAATAGGAGGTATACATGGATTATAGTATTTTAGTAAATAAAGATAATCCCTTATCAAGAGCATATATCCCAAATACACTAGAAGAGGCAAGTAGTGAATATAAAGAAAAAATACTATTAGATAAAATGGCATTAAAAGCTTTTCAAGAACTAAAAAAAGAAGCTAGCAAATATGGATATCATATAGATATAGTAAGTGGTTATAGAGACTATGAATATCAAGAAAAAATATATAATAAACTATTAGAAGAAAAAGGATTTACATATGCCATAACTCGAATAGCGGCTCCGGGAAAGAGTGAACATCAAACAGGATTAGCTTTAGATTTTTGCATATACAAAGATGGAAAATGCTATATAGAACATGATGTAGAAGATAAAATAGAAACAAAATGGATTCATCAAAATAGTTATAAATATGGTTTAATATTAAGATATCCAGAGGGTAAAGAAGATATAACTAAGTATAGTTATGAACCATGGCACTTAAGATATGTAGGGAATATAGCAAGTTATATATATAATAATAATTTAACATTAGAAGAATATAAAGAAAGAGAGTCTAAGTAATAGATTCTCTTTTAGTATCGCCTCACATTTCATTGTTCGGGCATTTTCTAATGCCTTAAAGTCATTAGAAAGTATTTTTGAGCCTAAGGTCTCAAAAATTAATTATTATCTTCATTATAGTTATAAAAACACCTTGAAATAATACTTTATATAGTATATAATTAAACTGACAAGTAAGGAGGAAAATATGGATACAATAATAGGAATAATATTTATAGCATTAATAGGTACATTATTACACTTTACCTATGAATTATCTGATCATAATAAAGTAGTAGCACTTTTTTCGGCAGTAAATGAAAGTACTTGGGAACACATCAAAATAGCCTTAACTCCAACATTTATTTGGACATTATATGATGGAGCAGTCTATGGAATATATAATAATTACTTTATAGCCAAAACAGCAAGTTTATTAGTAATAATCTTTCTAATACCAATATTATTTTATACCTATAAAATATTTACTAAAAAATCAAAATTACCAATAGATATAATAATATTTTACATAACAATAATAACAAGTTCATTAGTATTCAAATATATTTTAAATTTAAAAGACTTACCATATTATATTACATATATCTCATTAGTATTAATGTTTATAATATTTGGCTTATATATGACACTAACACTACTACCAATTAAAAACTTTCTATTCAAAGACCCTATTACTAATAAATATGGACTAAAAGGACATTCCCATCATCATCATAAATAGAGAAAAAATAGTAAAAATATGTTTTAATAACATATTTTTTTTGGTATAATAATAAAGAAAGTCAGAAGTGAAAGAAATGAAAAATATATATAATTTAACATTAAAAGAATTAGAAGAATACTTTATAAGTATAAATGAAAAACCATTTAGAGCAGTACAAGTATATGAAGGACTATATAAAAAAAGATATACATCCTTTGATGAAATGACAAATATAAGTAAAGAATTAAGAGAAACATTAAAAAAAGATTTTTCTATAAATAAAATAAAAATACTAATAAAACAAGAAGGAGACAAAGTAATTAAATACTTATTTGAATTAGAAGATCAAAACAAAATAGAATCTGTCCTAATGTTTCACGATTATGGAATAAGTATATGTGTATCATCACAAGTAGGTTGTAATATGACATGTGCTTTTTGTGAAAGTGGTAGACTAAAAAAAGTAAGAAATCTATTAGCATATGAAATAGTACAGCAGATACTCCTAATAGAAGAAGATATAAAAAAGAGAATAACCCATGTAGTAGTTATGGGAATAGGAGAACCATTTGATAATTATGAAAATGTATTAAAATTTGTTAAAATAATCAATAGCGGAAAAGGAATAGATATAGGATCAAGACATATAACAATATCAACATGTGGTATAATATCAGGTATAAAAAAATTTACCGAAGAATCTGGTCAAGTAAATTTAGCAATAAGTTTACATGCTCCCAATGACGAACTAAGAAGTAGAATAATGCCTATAAATAAAGCATATCCTTTAAATGATTTAATAGAAGCAATCAAAGAATACATAAAAAAAACAAACCGTAGAGTAACATTTGAATATATAATGTTAGATAACATCAACGATAGTGAAGAAAATGCCAAAGAATTAGCAAAATTATTAAAAGGCTTAAATTGTTATGTAAATATAATACCATATAATGAAACAGAAAATATTGAGTTCAAAAGAACAAAAGAGTGGAAAATTATGAAGTTTTATGATATACTAAAGAAAAATAAGATAAATGTAACAATAAGAAAAGAATTTGGTGGTACAGTTGATGCTGCATGCGGACAACTAAGAGCCAATAATTAAAAGGAAGTGAAAAAAATGCAAACATTTTATATGACTGATGCAGGAAAAGTAAGAACGCATAATGAAGACAGTGTAATAATAAAAAGTAATAAAAATAACGAATTCATTCTCGCTGTAGCAGATGGAATGGGTGGACATAAAGCTGGAGAAATAGCCTCAAATATAGCTATAGAAGAAACTATTAAAAGCTTTGAAAGTATGGAAACAATAGGAAAAAAAGAAGAAGGAATAGACTGGCTTAGAAAGATCGTAAAAGAAATAAATGAAAAAATATTTTCTTATACCTCTCTTCATCCAGAAAGTAAAGGAATGGGAACAACACTAGTAATAGCCATAAAAACAGATGACTATATTTTATACGGAAATATAGGAGATTCATCAGGTTATGTTATAAAAAATGCAAAATTACATAAAGTAACCAAAGATCATACCCTAGTAAATTTACTTGTATCAACAGGTGAATTAACTCAAGAACAAGCCAAATTCCATCCAAGAAAAAATCTATTAACTAGGGCACTAGGAGCAAATGATCCAATAGAAATAGATATTTTTGATGTAGATAATAATATAGATGGTTTATTTTTATGTAGTGATGGCTTAACCAATATGGTAACAGATGAACAAATAGAAAAAGTATTAAATAGTAAATCATCAATAGAAGAACAAGTAGAGAAACTAATTAAAAAAAGTAATATAAGGGGTGGAACAGATAATATTTCAATAGCTTATCTAAAAAAAGAAAGTGGTGATAGATAATGTTAACAAAAGGTCAAAAAATAAATGATCGTTATGAAATAATAAAAACAATAGGTGAAGGAGGAATGGCAAATGTATATCTAGCAGAAGATACCATTCTTGAAAGAAAAGTAGCCATTAAAGTTTTAAGAGGAGATCTTTCAAATGATGAAAAATTCATTCGTCGTTTTAAAAGAGAAGCACTATCAGTATCTAATCTATCTCATCCAAACATTGTTGAAGTATATGATGTAGGAGAAGAAGAAGGAAACTATTATATAGTAATGGAATATATAGAAGGAAAAACCTTAAAACAACTACTTCAAAAAAGAGGAGCATTAACCTTAACCGAAGTAATTGATATCATGAGTCAACTAGCAGATGGCTTATCTCATGCTCACGAAGCCTATATTATTCACCGTGATATAAAACCACAAAATATAATGATTGAAGATAACGGAAGAATAAAAATAACTGATTTCGGTATAGCTATGGCATTAAATTCAACACAACTTACACAAACAAATTCGGTAATGGGATCTGTCCACTACCTACCACCAGAGCAGGCCAATGGGAAAGGATCAACTGTAAAAAGTGATATATATTCCCTAGGTATATTAATGTATGAATTATTAACCGGATCTGTACCATTCAAAGGTGATACCGCAGTAGAAATAGCCTTAAAACACATGAAAGAAAAAATACCAAGTATAAGAAAGCAAAATCCTACCATACCACAATCAATAGAAAATATTATCCTAAAATCAACAGCAAAAAATCCCAAAAACAGATATGATACAGTAAGAGAAATGTATAATGACTTACAAAGTGCTATGGAAAAAGATAATGAAAAAAGACTAGTATACGAATATCCAGAAAATGATCTAGAAGAGACCAAAGTTATTACTCCAGTTCCTAAAGAACCAAAAAAATCAGTAGTAGATAAACCAATAGAAAAAGAAGAAGATACTTCTGTCTTAAAAGAAACAGAAGAAAAAAACAGATTACCAATAATCTTAGCAGGAGTTCTTCTAGTAATATTAATAGCCTTAGCCCTAGTATATCTACTAATAAGTAATCATGATGTTAAAGAAGTAAAAGTACCAAATGTATCAGGCTTAACAATAGAAGAAGCCATAAAAGAAATAGAGAAAAAAGGCTTAAAATACACAACAAAAGATGAAGAAAATGCTGATATAGAAGAGGGAAAAGTAATAAGAACCGAGCCAAAAGCAGGATCAACTAAAACAAAAGGAAGTACAATTACAATAGTAGAATCAACAGGTAAAGAGTATCTTCTTCTAGAAGATTATACAGGGAAAAATTATTATGAAATAAAAGCAAAATTAGAATTAAAAGGTATAAAAGTAGAAATGAAAAATAAAGAAGTAAAAGACACTTCAGAATATAAAGATAAAGAAGATCAAATAATCGATCAAGAACCAAAATTTGATGCAGAAAAAGAAACAAAATTATATGCCAAAGATACCGTAGTACTATATATACCTGAAGTAGATGTATATCCAGATATGGTAAAAGAAAAATGGACATTATCAAAAGTCCAAGAATTTGCTAAAGATAATAATATAACCTTAGATATAACATATAAAGAAACTACAGATGTAGAAGAAAATATAATATTATCACAAGGCAGAGAACCGGGAGATCCTATCTATAACGGTTATACCCTAAAAGTAACAATATCAAAAAAACCAGAAGAAAAAGAAGAACCAACAGATCCATTAATGCCAAAAGATGATAAGAAAGAAGAACCAGTAGAATAGGAAAAAAATATGGAAGGAATAATAATAAAAAACGAAAGTAATAATTATACAGTAAAAACAAAAAAAGGTATCAATGTCTGCAAACCAAGAGGTAAATTTAGAATAGAAAAAATAACTCCCTTAGTAGGAGACAGAGTAGAAATAGATAATCTAAATAACTATTTATTAAATATAAAACCAAGAAAAAACTCTCTAATAAGACCTCAAATAGCCAATGTTGATATAGCTATAATAGTAACATCAGTAAAAGAACCAAACTTTGATAGTAGTCTATTAGATAAATTACTAACCATCATATCATATAACAACATAACTCCAATAATATGTTTAACTAAATTAGATCTACTAAATAAAGAAGAAGCAAAAAACATAAAAGAAATATCTGATTACTATCAAAGAATAGGATATACAGTAGTAACAAATAATAATATTAAAGAAATAAAAAAAATAATAGCCAATAAAATAGTAGTTTTTGCAGGACAATCAGGAGCAGGAAAATCATCATTACTAAATAAACTAGATAAAAATCTAAACCTAGAAACAAACGAAATATCAAAAGCTTTAGGAAGAGGAAAACACACTACAAGATGTACAACACTATATCAAATAGATACATCTTTAGTAGCGGATACTCCGGGTTTTTCATCTGTTGATTTTAGAGGCATGACTAAAATAGAAATAAGAGACAACATGAAAGAAATGTTTGATAATTTACATAACTGCAAATACAAAGATTGTATGCACATAAAAGAGGATAACTGTGAAGTAATAAAATTAGTCGAAGAAAATAAAATTCTATTATCAAGATATAACAATTATAAAACATTTATAGGAGGAACAAAATGAAATTGTCAGTATCAATATTAAATTCAAAAGACAAAGAAAATACGATAAAAACACTAAATAATACTAATATTTCATTCTTTCATATAGATGTAATGGACGGAAAATTTGTCTCTCAAAAAACATTAGAACCAGAAGAAGTAATTTTATTATCAAAAATATCAGAAAAAAAATTAGATATTCACTTAATGCACAGTAATCCCCTAGAATATATAACAAGAATAAGAAATATAGAAAATATAGAATACATAACTATTCATTTAGAAATAGAAAAAAATATAAAAGAAATATTAAATAAAATAAAAGAATATGGCTTCAAAAGAGGTATATCAATAAAACCAAATACCAATATAAATAACTTAATTCCTTATCTAGACGATATTGACTTAATACTAGTAATGACAGTAGAACCGGGATTAGGAGGCCAACCATTTATAGAAGAAAGCACAAATAGATTAAAACAAATTAAAAACTTAATCAAAGATAAAAATATTCTTCTTGAAGTAGATGGTGGTATTAATAACGAAACAATAAATAAAGTAAAAGAAGCCAATATTGCTGTAGTAGGTTCATACATAACAACCAGTGATAATATGAAAGAAAAAATAAAAACATTAGTATAAAAAAAACTTCTCTCTTTATAATAATAAAGAAAGGAGTTTTTTTATTTATAAGGAAAGTGCTTCTGAAGGGATAAAAAAAGAGTGGTACCAAGTATGCACCACAAAAAGGTATTTTAAAAATCAGTTTTTAAAATACTTCTTTGGAACAAATTTTTCATGATCACATCTTTGACAATTTAATGTTGGTACTATCTTTCTTATCTCTTTATGGAATTTCTTTTTTGCAAATTCATCATAGATGAAGTCTGGTACATTTTCTTCAAATCCACATCTTAAGCATTTAGTTTTAATATCATTATCTGAATAATGTGCATCTGGATTATGATCATAATCTACATCTTCAAAATTATAATTAGGATCTAGAATATCATCAATTAATTCTCTTTTTCTTTTCATTGTAAAACACCCTCCTTAAAAGTACTCACTCTTTAAGTATAACATAGTTGTTTTACAAATTGGACAAGTAAGTGGATCAACACAGGATAAAATAATGAAAAATTTTTAAAACACTTAATTAAGCCAATATTTATAA
>CAYYXX010000002.1:0-47533 GCA_964475905.1 uncultured Clostridium sp.
TTAATTCTTTTTTGAGCAACATTTTTTATTACTTCAGCATCATCTTCAGTATCTGTTGGTACATATAAAATGTGATGTACATCAATAAGATCTAATCTAGGATATGTTGCATATACAGTATCATTATATTCATACCAAGAAAAGCCTGCGATTTGTTGACTAGTTAATCCTGTTGGTTCATCTGCACTCATAAAGAACGAACGAAGATTTATGTTTGTATTATTTGCAATTGATTTTAATGTAGTAGAGTATGTATCTAATAAATTGGCTTTTATTTCTTCTTCATTTTCTATATTTATAGTATAATATTTATTTTTGTAATAATAGTGATGTATCATATCTAGATCACTTATTCCAAATTCTGCTTTTTCCTTTTTTTCTTCAGTAATTATTTCATTAATTTTTTTATCTAATTCCTCGTCATATACATATTTAATCTCTACAGTACGGGTTTCTTCGTTTGGCTCTTCAGGATTAAGTATCAAATCAATTGTTTTAAAGTCTTTAGAATAATTTTCGCCAAATGTTATACTGTCGTTTATTGCAACTTCTATCAAGGAAATTGTTAGTTTAAACCTAAAGTCTAGATCATTTTTAGGAAATGATGCTTTGATTTCGAGTTTTCCCTCTTCATTTAAGTATTTTGCAAACTTATCTACTTTTTCTTCTGCTATAACATTATTTGGAATTAATAGTATTGATACTATAGTAACCAAAAATACCCCTAAAATATTTTTTATCTTTTTCATATATCCTCCTCTAGTATAAGTATAGCATATAATTTAATATTTTGTTTACATTTTTTGATAATTATTTTAATATTTTTATATTTTAATATTTTAAGTGGTTAATTATTTGTTATAAGATTGATTGTATTACTTAAAAAGTGGGATTGTTCTAGATTTGTTATAAATTGGAAATTTTTTCCAGTTTTGGTGTGTTTTTAATTTTAAATTATTGTTAATTATGTTATTATATTAGTGGGTTGGTGGATATTTGCTGATTATGAAGAAGATGGTGATGTTATAATGATGTTGGTGTAGTATCTGTTTATGGGGTTAAGAATAGAATGGATATAATTTATTATATTTTATTGTGGTTTGGCTGTGTTTTATGATAAATAAATGGGAAGTGAGCGTTATGGAAGATATTATTAGTAGATTTAATGAGGATGAAGATAATTTTGCGTATGATTTGGTGCAAGAGATAAGAATGAATAAGGGGATTGTTAATGATGTTTTGTTAAATGAGGTTAAGTGTATTAGTTCTAAATTAGATGATCCTGAATATGAGGTTCCTATTAGTTTTTATTATTCTGTATTTTTGTTAGCAGAGTTTCGTGATAAAAGATTAATGGATTTGTTGATTGAGCTTTTTAGTAGGTATGATGTTGATTATTTTGATTGTCTAGGTGGTAATATTTTAGATTGTTTGTCTAGAATTGTTAATAGTGTTTTTGATGGTGATTTTGATAGGATTGATAATATTATTATAGATAAAAATATTGATTGTTTTGTTAGAGGAAAGTTACTTAAGTGTTATATTTATTTTTATGATCAAAAAATGATTAGTAAGGAGTATTTGATTGGTTATTTGAGGGGGTTAATTGATTTTTTTATTGGGGAACATAGTGATATATATAATTTTATTATGGATGTTGTTATTTATACGCATTTGGTTGAAATGGCTGATGATTTTAAGAAATTATATGAGCTTGATTATATTGATTATAATATATTAGGTGGATATGATAGATTTGTTGATTATGTTTTTGGTGATAATACTACTGATGAATCAGGTGTTGTTGAGCTTGTTGAGAATGAGATGTCTTGGTGGTGGTGTTTTAATAAAAGTAAGTATAATTATAGTAATGTTGGTTTTGAAAAGGATAGTGAAAAATAGTTTGTATTATAAAAAAGAAGTAAAAATGTTTGTTTTTACTTCTTTTTGGTTATGTTTTAAATTTCTTTTTCTTTTGTTACATCTACCCATGATATATAATTTGTTACTTTTTCTAGTTCTTCTATGGATATTTCAATAGCGTTATTAGTAGCTCCACAGGCAGGAAATACAGTTTTGAATTTTTTTAGGGATTCATCTAAATATACTTCAACACCTTCGTTTAGGGCAAATGGGCAGACACCTCCTACTGGGTGGCCTATTTTTTCTTCTACTTCATCAAAAGCTACCATGTGGGCTTTTTCATTGAATGTGTGTCTGTATTTGGTGTTATCTATTTTTACATCTCCTTTGGTTACTATAACTATGTATTTGTCTTTTAATTTGAATGATAGCGTTTTAGCTATTCTTGCTTCTTCTGTACCTAAGGCTTCAGCGGCTTCTTTTACAGTAGCACTGGTGGTAGGTACTGTTATTATTCTATTATCCATATTGTATTTTTTTAAGTATTCTTGTACTTTTGTTGTAGACATTTTTATTACTTCCTTTCTTGAATTATTATATCATATGTTATGGTTTATCTGCAACTTAAAATTAATGGTTTTGAGACATTTTTGCTAGTTAATACTTATAGATTAATTATATAATTTTATTAATTTTGGTATTACATTTTGTTTTAAAAATATGGTAAAATTATATTAGAAATGAGGTAATTATGTTTAATATTGGTGATTATGTTGTGTATAAGAAAGAGGTATGTAGGATTCTTGATTATAGGGAAAAGCTTATTGGTGAAAAGGATTATTATTCTTTGATTCCGGTTATGGATACTTCTCTTAAAATTGATGTTCCTGTTGATAGTGGTTTTATTAGAAGTGTTATTGATGCTGATACGGTTAATGGTATTATTGATAATATTGTTAATATTTCTCCTATTGAGTCTGATGATAGAATGATTGAAAATATATATAAGGATTTGCTTCATGAGGGTAGTTATGAGAGTTTAATTAGGATTATTAAGACTACTTATTTGAGAAATAATGAGAGGATTAATAATAAGAGGAAGATTAGTGAAAAGGATAATAATTATTTTAATTTGGCTGAGAAGTATTTATATAGTGAATTTGCTATTGCTCTTGGTATGGATTATGATGGTGTTAAAAGTTATATTATTGATAGAATTGATAATAAAAGTAACAAGTGATGGGACTTGTTACTTTATTAGTGTTAGTAGTTCTATTATTATTCCTGATATTACTCCTAATACATAGAGTATGGCGATTATTGATAAGTTTTCTTTTTTATTTTTGTTATTTTTTATTAGGACTAATAGTGAAGATCCACTGCTTGTTAGGAGTCCTCCTATTAGGGAGGCTAGTGTGATAGTATTGTTTAGATATAATTCTGTTATTATTACACTGGATCCACAATTTGGTATTAGGCCTATTAGGCTTGTTATGAATGGTGATAGTAGTTTGTTTGTTAATAATGTTTTTGATATAAAGCTATCTCCTAGTAAAGTGAATATTATATTTAGTATTAGGGTTATTATGAATATAAAAAGAGTTATATTAATGGTATGTTTTATTGATGATAATATGATGTTGTGGCTGCAGTTGCAGTGTTCTTCATCACATATTTGGTAGTTTTCTTTTTTTATTTCCTTTCTTTTTACTAATATTTTATCTATTATTAATCCGTATATTATTCCGAAGAATATTTTTATTAGGAGTATTTTTATTATTAGGGATATTGGTGCTTTTTCAGATATCATTATAATAAGCATTTCATCACTAGTAGATAAGTATATGGATATTAGTGTTCCTAATGTTATTATTCTTGTTATATATAGATTGGTGGCCATTACTGAAAATCCACATTGTGGTATTATGCCTAATAGGGCTCCTATTAGGGGGCCTACTTTATTGGCTTTTGTTATTATGTTTTTGGTCTTTTTTTGTAGTTTGTGTTCTAATAGTTCTATTATAATGAATGTTATTAGTAAAAAGGGTATTAGTTTTATTGAATCTAATATTGTATCTATTATTATTTCTTTCATATCATCATCCTTCTTCTTTATTATAGCATTAATATTTTTATTGTACAATTATACTTTATATTTTTTTAATTCTTTTATTGGGGATTTTTGCATATTTTTTATTTCTTCTTCTTTTAAATATTCTGATAAGTAGTTTAGAGCAATATTTTTGATGATTGTTTCTTCGTTTATTACTAGGCCTTCATTGGCAAGGCTTTTTTGGAGTGTTTTTATTTCTTCTTTTTTGACTGTTTTAGCTTTTTTTATTATTTCTTGTATTTGGGTGGTTATGATGGTTAGGTATTCATCATAATTTATTTGTTGGTTATATATGGTTTCTTCTTTTATAAATTGATTTTTGATGTAGTTATATATTTCATTATATATTATACTTCTATTTGCTATTTTTTTTGGTGGACTTATGTCTTTCTTGGTATCTATGTATGGTAATGGATCTAGATCTTCAAAGTCAATATTTATTTTTACTGATTGGTATTCTTTTATGCAATCTAAGTTAAATAGTAGTAGGGTATTTATGCTATATGTATCGAATACTTGTGATTTGCCTTCTAGATATATTTGGTTATAGTTTATGTATATTCCATCATATTTTTGGGATAATTCTTCGTAGTTAAATATGGTTGTTTGACGAGTTATTTTTGTATAATGATTTAGGGTGTGATGATGTGATGGGTATGTGTCTGCTAGGGATAGTATATCATTTATATTGTTTATGGTGATGATATTTGCATTTTCTTTTAATGTAAATATTGCTCCTTTGTTTAAGGCTTTATATTCTGATAAATATCTTGCTATTGATTTTGCTTCTACTAAATAGTCGAGCCATGGACATATTCTTTCAAATGGTGAGTTGTATTCTGAGGCCCATAGACCGCCGGTTGGTTTGAAATCATAGTTATCTAATGGTCTTAAGATGTTTCTGAATATATCTTTTGTTATTATTTCTGTTCCTATAGTTATATATTTTTTATTATTCATGTTCTATCTCCTTTTTTTTGGTATTATATCATACTTTATATTTTGTGCTTTGTCAATTGTATTTGTAATAATTGTGTTGTTATAGAAATATATTTATGTGTAGAAAAATTGGAAAAGTGTGAAAAAGTGCTTTACTTATTTTGGTAAAATTGCTATAATACTTGTGAGCGAAGAGCTCCTTGCCTAGTGATAGGCCGTTAGACCAAAAGGAGGTGTAATAGTTATGAATTATGAAATTATGTTTATTGTAAGACCAGATGTTGATGATAATACTGTTAAAAGTACTGTTAAGTCTTTAGAAAAAATTTTAACGGATTATAAAGCTAAGATTACTTTATCTAAAGAATTAGGTCAAAAAGAATTTGCTTATGAAATTAAAAAGTTTAAGTCAGGTTATTATTTTTTGTATAATATAGAGGCATCTGATGATTCTGCTATTAAAGAGTTTGATAGGGTAGCTAGAATTGATGAAAATATTATAAGACATCTTATTATTAATTTAGATAAATAAGGAGAAAAATATGAATAAAGCAATATTAATTGGAAGATTGACTAGGGATCCTGAACTTAGAGCTACTACTAGTGGTAGAAGTGTTTGTCAATTCTCTATAGCGGTAAATAGAACATTTACTAATGCTAATGGTGAAAGAGAAGCTGATTTTATTAATTGCGTAGTTTGGGATAAACAAGCGGAGAATCTTGCTAAATATCAGAAAAAGGGTAATCAAATAGCGGTAGATGGTAGGATTCAAACAAGAAATTATGATGATAAAGATGGTAAGAGAGTTTATGTTACTGAGGTTCTTGTTAATAGTGTTAGTTTCTTAGATTCTAAGGGGACTAGTTTGGGTAATGGTAATTTTAATAGTTTACCTGAGCCTCCTATGGAAAGAGCTGATATGAGTTCTTCTAGTTCTAATGTAGAGACTGTATCTGTTGAGAAAGATCTTTTTGAGGCGTTTGGGGATTCTATTGAAGTTAGCGATAATGACTTACCATTCTAAAAAGAAGGAGGAAAACAATGGCTGAATTTCGTAAGAAAAGAAAGAAAATATGTCATATGTGTGCTGGAAAACCTGTTAATTATAAAGATGTAGCAATTATATCTAAATATATTAATGATAATGGTAAGATTTTACCTAGAAGATTTACAGGTACTTGTGCTAAACATCAAAGACATGTTGCTCAGGAAGTTAAGAGAGCAAGATTCATGGGATTTGTTCCATTTTGTAAATAATAGTATAGCTAATTTGGCTATATTTTTTTATTAAATAGATTAATAAGTTAATGACTTTTTGTTAGAAATTTGATACAATAGATAAGTAGAGGTGGGATATGTATGAAGGTTATTTTTATTAAGGATTTGAAAAAGCAAGGTAAAAGAAATGAAATTAAAGAAGTAAGTGATGGTTATGCTATTAATTATTTAATTAAGAATGGTTATGCTGTTAAATATACTAAATCTAGTGGTGATAGATTAGAGGTACAACTTAATGATGATAAAATTAATGAGGAAAATAATATTAAGAGTGCTAATGTGATTAAAGATAAATTAGAGAAAGAAAGAATTGTCTTTGAGGTTAAGACTGGAAATGATGGTAGGATGTTTGGGTCTATTTCTAGTAAACAAATTTGTGATAAGCTTAATGATATGGGTTATGATATTGATAAGAAGAAAATTGTTGTTGGGGAGGCTTTGTCTTCTTTAGGAACTTTTTATGTGGATATCTTGTTATATAAGGGTGTTGTTGCTAAGATTGGAATTGAAATTAAGAAAAAGTAGGTGAATTATGAATAAGAAATTACCTAATAATGGTGAAATGCCTAAGAATATTGAAGCTGAAAAATGTTTACTTGGGTCAATGTTTTGGTCTAGAGATGCTCTTCAAAAAGGATGTGAAGAGTGTGATAAGGATATGTTTTCTTTGATTAGTCATGGGAAGATATTTGAGGTTATTAAGTCTTTGTATTTGAATAATACTCCTGTTGATATTACTTCTGTTACTGCTTCTTTGGTTAATAGTCAGAGTATTGGTGAAGTAGGTGGAGTTGAATATTTGAATGAGGTGGTTAATTCTGTTGCTACTGGAGCTAATATTGATTATTATATTGGTTTAGTTAGTGAGAAGTATACTTTGCGTAAGATGATTGAAGTTGCTACTAATATTGTTTGGAAAGCTAAAGATGCTAATGTTAATGTTTTTGATACTATTGATGAGGCGGAGAGGGATATTCTTAATATTTCAAAATTTAGGAAAACGAGTGAATTTAGGAAAGTACAGGATGTTCTTAGTAAGGCTCAAAGTGATTTAGAAGCTTTGTCTAAAAATGGTGGTAAGATTAAGGGACTTACTACTGGTTTTGGAGAACTTGATTCTTTGACTGAGGGGCTTCATCCTACACAGCTTATTATTATTGCTGCTAGGCCTGCTGTTGGTAAAACGGCTTTTGCTCTTAATTTGGCTTTGGCGGCGGCTAAAAGTACGAAAAAGAATATTGCTATTTTTTCTTTGGAGATGCCTGCGGAGCAACTTATTATGAGAATGATTAGTTCGCTTGGTCAGATTGATAATAAAAAGCTTACTACGGGTAAGCTTGAAAATGATGATTGGAAGAGATTTAATGAAGCGATAAGTATTCTTGCGGATACTAATATTTATTTTCATGATGCTGGGGGTGTTACTCCATCTGAGATTAAGGCTAAGTGTAGAAGATTGGCTACTCAGGGTGAGGGGCTTGGTCTTGTTATTATTGATTATTTGCAACTTATTGATTCTTCTTCTAAATATTCTGGTTCTAGACAGCAGGAGGTATCTGAAATATCTAGATCACTTAAAACTATGGCTTTAGAGCTTGAGGTTCCTGTTATTGCTTTGTCGCAGTTATCTAGAAGTGTGGAAAAAAGAGAAGATAAGAAGCCTGTTCTTAGTGATTTAAGGGAATCTGGGTCTATTGAGCAGGATGCTGATATTGTAGCAGCTCTTCATGCTCCTGATGCGGAGGTTTCTACTGGTAATGAGATTGTTAATGCTATTCAGCTTATTATTCTTAAACATAGAAATGGACCTATTAAGACGATTGATTTGCAATTTAAGAAAAGGACTTCGACTTTTTTACCTATTAGTAGGGATGGTGGTAATAGTGGTAAATAGTAATAGAATGGGTTTTGGTGTTATTATTTTTGCAATTGTTTTTGCTTTTTTGCTATTTTATTTGGTTTTTAGTAGTGATGGGGTAAATGAACCTAAAACTTTATATACTGTTTATTTGGATGGTAGAAGTGTTGGTAATCTTCTTTCTAAAGAAAGCTTTGAGTCTTTTATTAATACTAAAGAGGAAGAACTTAAGAAAAAGTATGGTACTGATACGGTGTATACTCCTAAGGGTGTTGAGATTAAGAGGAATTTTACTTATAATACTACTATTAGTAGTAATGAGGAAATTTATAATGAGATTATTAGTAATAAGAAATTTACTGTTTCTGGTTATGAAATTAAGATTACTAATCGTAATGATAAAGATGATGTTGATACTATATATGTTTTATCTAAGGATATCTTTGATGTTGCTATTGATGCTACTATAAGGGCTTTTGTTGATGAGGAGAAGTATGAAAAGTTTTTATCTGGTACTCAGGAAGAGGTTAAGGATGTTGGTAGTATGATTGAGAATATTGATATTGATGAAGATATTACTTATAGGGAGACTTTGATTGCTACTGATGAAAAAATATTTGTTGATAGTGATGAGCTTAGTAAGTATTTGCTTTATGGTACTTTAGATGAGCAGGAAACTTATGTTGTTAAGGCTGATGATAGTATTGAATCTATTGCTAATAGTCATAAGCTTAATGTTCAGGAATTTTTGATTGCTAATCCTAGTTTTACTAGTGCTAATAATTTACTTTATGAGAATCAAAAGGTTAATGTTGGGCTTATTAATCCTATTATTTCTGTTGTTGTTGATGTACATAGTGTTGGGGAAGAGGAGAGAGATTATGATACGGAAATTCAGTATGATTCTTCTCAGTATGTTGGATATCAAGAGGTTTTGCGAGATGGTGAAAATGGTTTATATAAGGTTACTAGAAAGAGTCAGTATATTAATGGACAACTTACTTCTGGTACTGTTACTAATTCTACAGAGATTAAGCCTTCTGTTAGTAGGATTATTGTTAAGGGAGAAAAATATGCTCCTAATGTTGCAGATTTGAGTTATTGGGCTTGGCCTACTGATAAGCCTTATACTATTACTTCTTATTATGAATATCGTTGGGGTTCTTTCCATAATGCTATTGATATTTATGTTGGTTATGGGTCTTCTATTTATGCTTCAAATAATGGTGTTGTTTATAAGATTGGTACTGGTTGTACTCCTGGTTATCTTGCTTGTAATGGAAGACAGGGTAATTATGTTCTTATTAATCATAATGCTGGTGGGTATTATACTATTTATATGCACATGAAGGATATTTTGGTATCTGAGGGTCAAACGGTTGCTAGAGGACAAAAAATTGGTACTATGGGAAATTCTGGAGAGGTTTATCCTGTACCGTCTTCTTCTAATCCTTATGGTGGTACTCATTTACATTTTGGTGTAAGAATTGGTGGTCCTTATGGATATACAATTAATCCTCTAAATTTATTTTGATGAGAGTTTGTGTTTTATCTTCTGGTAGTAGGGGTAATACCACTTATATTGAGAGTGAGAATGCTAAGATTTTAATTGATGTTGGTAATAGTGCTAAGTATGTAAAGGAAAAGTTAGAGGAGATTGGCACTTTACCTGAGGAGATTGATGCTGTACTTATTACTCATACACATAGTGATCATGTTAAGGGTCTTAAAACTTTTGCTAAGAAATATGGTATTTCTATTTATGTTACGGATATTATGCTTGATAGTTTGGATTATTTGGATAATTATACTATTTTGAATGATGATTTTGATATTAAGGATATTCATGTTACTTCTATTAGGACATCTCATGATGCTCCTGATTCTAGGGGGTATGTTATATCTAGTTGTAATAAGTCTGTTGTATATATTACGGATACGGGATATATTAATAGTAGGTATTTTGATATTTTGAAGAATAGAGATTTGTATATTATGGAATCTAATCATGATGTTGAGATGCTTAATAATGGTAGTTATCCTTTTCAACTTAGGCAAAGAATTCTTTCTGATAAGGGACATTTGTCTAATTATGATTCTGCTAAATATTTGTCTTCTTTTGTTGGAAGTAATACTAAGTGTATTATGTTGGCTCATTTATCTGAGGATAATAATACGGAAGATCTTGCTTATGATACTCTTGTTAAGAGGCTTAATGATAGTGATATACATATAGATAAAATAATTATTGCTAAGCAGAATAAGGAAACGGAGATTGTTAATGTATGATAAAAATTATATGTGTTGGAAAGGTTAAGGAGAGCTATTTGCGGGAGGCTATTTCTGATTATGAGAAGCGAATTAGTAAATATCATAGACTTGATTTGATTTATGTACCTGATTCTAATATGAAAGATGAAGCTAAAAAGATCTTTCAATATATTAAGAGTGATGATTATGTTATTACTATGGATATTTGTGGTACTGAGTTATCATCTGTAGAATTTGCTAATATGATTGATAAACTTTTTATTACTAATTCGAATATTGTTTTTGTTATTGGTGGTTCTGATGGAATTGATGTTAGTGTTAAGGAAAGAAGTAATTATGCTTTATCTTTTTCTAAACTTACTTTTCCTCATCAGTTATTTAGGGTTTTGCTTTTAGAACAAATATATAGAAGTTTTAAAATTATGAATAATGAAACTTATCATAAATAGAATCATTTTGTTGTTGATTCTATTTTTTTTTTGTGGTAAACTTTATTAGTAGGAGGAATTTTATGTATTGTACTAATTGTGGAAATAAAGTAGATGATAAGGCTTATGTTTGTGTTAATTGTGGGGTTATTTTAAAAAATAGGAGTGATAGTATTAGAAAAAAAGTAAAGGGTAATAATAATTTTGTTGGTGTTGTTAGTTTACTTTTGGGAATTACTGCTGTTACATCTTCTTTTTCACTTTTTTTGAATGATATTAGTAAAGTTGGAATGTATACTGAACTTTATGAGAGGGTGGTTTATGGAGTTGGTTTTGCTAGTATTTCTATCTTTCTTACGGTTATTTCTTTGATTTTTGCCCTAGTTAAAAAGAGTAGATTAAATAGTGTGGGACTTGTTTTGACTTTGATTTCAGTATTTCTTATTTTGTCTGAAATTTTGGTTATTGTTATTTATTAATATGGATGATTTTAATTATAAGAGAAGTTTGGGGCAGAACTTTTTAGTTGATGATAGTGTTGTTAGTGATATTGCTAATTCTATTGATTATAAAGAAAATAGTATGGTTGTTGAGATAGGACCCGGAAGTGGAAATTTGACTAAGAAATTACTTGATAGAGTTGATTTTGCTCTTTTATATGAAGTTGATAGTAGGCTTAAGGGAGTTCTTAAGAGAGAGTTAATGAATTATAGTAATTATGATATTATATGGGATGATTTTTTATCTAGGGATATTAATGAAGATCTTTCTAAATATAATTATGATAATGTTTATGTTGTGGCTAATTTGCCTTATTATATTACGACTCCTATTATAAGTAAGTTTATTCTTGAGATGTCTTCGGCTTTAGAAATTGTTATTATGGTACAAAAAGAGGTTGCTGATAGACTTACTGCTTTAGTTGGTACTAGGGATTATGGTCAACTTACAGTGTTTATTAATTATTATTTTGAGGTAGAAAAAATATTTGAAGTTAATAGGAAATCTTTTTATCCTTCTCCTAATGTGGATTCTGCTGTTATTAGAATGGTTAGAAGAAGTAATTTGGATGAACTTGTTTCTTTTGAACATTTTGAGAGGCTTGTTCGGGATGCTTTTCAATTTAAGAGAAAGACAATTAAGAATAATTTAATTAATAAGTATGATATGGATATTGTTTCTACTGTTCTTTTGAGGAATGGTCTTAATGTTAGTATGAGAAGTGAAAATGTGCCTTATTATGTATTTGTAGAGTTATCTAATGAGTTATGTAGATAACTTTTTTTCATTTTTTTGGTTATTTTTCATATTATTATATGGGTGAATGATATGTTTGAAATTGGTGATTTGGTTACTAGGAAGTCTTATGATAATGATATTGTTTTTAAAATTATTAAAATAGAGGGTAATGTTTATTTTTTGAAAGGGGTTGTTGTTCGGTTATTTGCGGATAGTCCTGTTGAGGATCTTAGGATTTATAATTCTACTTCAATTGATGATTTTATTCCTGATATTGATGGATATAGAGATTTGGAAAGAAATGAATATTTTTATTTGCCCGGAAGGATACTTCATATTGATGGGGATAAAGAGTATTTAGATAGGTGTATGGAGTTTTATAGAAAGAATAGACTTAAGGCGTTTGGTGTTTATGCTGATGATGATTCTTTGATTTCTTCTGTTAAGAATAATTTGAAGAAGTATAATCCGGATATTTTGGTTATTACTGGACATGATGCTTATTATCGTAAGAAGAGGATTAATGATAATTATATGAATACTAGTAAATTTGTTTTAGCAGTTAAGGAAGCTAGAAAGTATGAGAGTTCACATGATAAGCTTTTTATTGTTGCGGGTGCTTGTCAGTCTAATTATGAAGAACTTATTAAAGCTGGGGCAAATTTTGCTTCTAGTCCTAAGAGAATTAATATTCATGCTCTTGATCCTGCTATTGTAGCGGCTTCTTTGGCTTTTTCAAGTAAGAATAATGATATTGATTTGATTAAGATTCTTGATAAAACTAAATATGGTTCTGATGGAATAGGGGGGATTATTACAAAGGGTACTATGTATGTTGGGTATCCTAGATAATTATGACTATTGAAAAAATTAAGAATAATATTGATAGTAGGCTTGGTAATAATGTAAGAGTTATTTATAATGGTAGTAGGAATAGAAAAGAAGAATACTCTGGGGTTATTTCTGAGACTTATAATTATATTTTTATTATTAAAACTAGTGGGGATGAGGTTAAAAGCTTTAGTTATAGAGATGTTTTAACTAATACTATTGAACTTTTTTTTGAGAAATTGTAATTTTTTTTAAAAATATCTTGCTTTTCTTTTATAAATAATATACAATGTAGTTAGAAAGTATTTTCTAGAAGGAGTTGATTACATGGAGTTAAAACTTGACAAATTGGTCAAAATTGAAAAAAAAGAAAATTCTAAAATGAGAGGAATTGCTAAAGTTCTAATTGATGGTTGCTTTTTAGTTGAGGATATTAGAATTTTAGAGGGTGATGATGGTTTATTTATTGCTATGCCTAGCAAGACACTTCCAGATGGAAGTCATAGGGATACTGCTCATCCAATTAATAAGGAAACAAGAAAATTATTTGAAGATTTAATTCTTGAAGAATATAATAAGACTGAAGAATAAGAACTACATTGTGTAGTTTTTTTCATATTATTTTATTTTTTTCATATTATTGTTTAGGAGGAATGGTATGGATAAAGTAAAAGAGGTTGATAATGGTTTTAATCATGGTATTACTTTAGTAGAGAGAAAGAATATAGGAGTGAGTGGTGTTAAGAAAATTGAGAGTTTTGATAGTGAAGAATTTTTAATGGAAACTACTCTTGGCTATTTGGTTATTAAGGGTAGTGAGCTTGAAATTGTTAAACTTGATACTTATCAAGGGAATGTTTCTATTAAGGGAAAAGTTGATAGTATGGTTTATTTGGATGCTAGTGGTAAAAAGGATAATGATAATTCTTTACTTAATAAGTTGTTTAAATGAAATTAGATATTCAGATTTTTTCACTTTTATTTTCTTTTTTATATGGAATTGTTTTTTATATATTGCTTGAGGTTAATTATAGGTTTTTATTTATTGGTAAGATAATTTATAGAATTATAATTTCTTTTTTGTTTGTTATGTTTATTTCTTTACTTTATTTTCTTATTTTACTTAGAATTAATAATGGTATTTTACATTTATATTTTTTTCTTGCTATGTTTACAGGTTATTTGTTATCTTTTGTCATATATCATAAATTGATTGTAAAATTTAAGAAGTTATGATATAATCTTGGGTGAGGATGTGAGGATTATGACTAAGAAGATGAAAAAGAAGAAAAAGATTAGAATTAGATTGTTTTTGTTCTTTGTTGTATTTGGTTCTATTATTGGATCTCTTAGTTATAGTTTTTTTTCTAATGTTAGTAAAATTGTTCAAATAAAGAATGAAAAGCAAGAATTGAAAGATAAACTTGTTATTTTGAAAGATGAAGAGGATAAACTTAATGCTGATATTAAAAAGCTTGAAGATCCAGAGTATATTGCTAGATATGCTAGAGAGAAGTATATGTATTCTAAAGAGGGGGAACTTATTATTAGAATTCCTGAAGATGATAATTAAAAGAAGATATTATTTATTTAATATCTTCTTTCCTTGATTTCTTTTTTTCTGTTTTTTTATTTTCTTTTTCTTCTTTAGAAGACTCTATTTCTTTCTTTGGCAAACATTTGTGTTCTACTAGATAATCTATTTCTTCTTTTGTTATAGTTTCTTCTTCTAGTAGTGTATTAGCTATTAGTGCTAATAGATCTTTATTTTCTGTTATTATATGTTTTGTCTTTTTGTAGCAGTCTTCTATTATTGAACGCATTTCTTCATCTATTTCATGTGCTACTGTATCTGAGATATTTCTATTTTTTGTGTAGTCTCTTCCTAAGAAAGTGTTTCCATCTGGTTCTTCTAGCATCATTGGTCCTAAAGAACTCATACCATATTCTGTTACCATACTTCTAGCTATTTTTGTTGCTTTTTTGAAGTCGTCATGAGCTCCTGTTGTTATTTCATTAAATGTTACTTCTTCTGCTACTCTTCCTCCTAATAGGCCACATATTGATTCTAGTAGTTCTTTTTTTGTATAATTAAATGATTCTTCTTTTGGAGTCATCATTGTGTATCCTCCGGCATGTCCTCTAGGAATAATAGTTATTTTTTGTACTTCGTTTGCACCATCTAGTTTTAGTCCCATTACGGCATGTCCTGCTTCATGGTAAGCAACTAGTTTCTTTTCTTTATCTGTGTATTTTTTTGTTACTTTTGCTGGTCCCATTAGTACTCTGTCTGTTGCTTCATCTATTTCGCTCATTGATATTGCTTTTTTATTTCTTCTTACTGCTAGTAGGGCAGCTTCATTTAGTAGGTTTTCTAGATCAGCTCCTGAAAATCCCGGTGTTCTTTTTGCTAAATATTCTAGTGTAATATCTTTTTCTAATATTTTGTTTTTGGCATGAACTTTTAGTATTTCTATTCTAGCGTTTTTGTCTGGAAGACTTACTGTTACTTGTCTGTCAAATCTTCCCGGTCTTAGTAATGCTGGATCTAATACATCTGGTCTGTTTGTAGCCGCTATGATGATTATTCCTTCATTAGCTCCAAATCCATCCATTTCTGTAAGTAATTGATTAAGTGTTTGTTCTCTTTCATCGTGGCCTCCACCTAATCCTGTACCTCTTTGTCTACCTACGGCATCTATTTCATCAATGAAGATTAGACATGGGGCATTCATTTTTGCTTGTTTAAACATATCTCTTACTCTTGATGCTCCTATTCCTACGAATAGTTCTACGAAATCTGAACCGCTTATGTAATAGAATGGTACTTTTGCTTCTCCTGCTACTGCACGAGCAAGTAGGGTTTTTCCGGTTCCTGGAGGGCCTACTAATAGAACTCCTTTTGGTATTCTAGCACCCATATTTGTAAATTTCTTTGGGTTTTTTAAGAAGTCTATTAATTCTTGTACTTCTTCTTTTTCTTCAGTTAATCCTGCTACATCTTTGAATGTTGCTTTACTTTCTTCAACTAGTTTAGCTCTTGATTTTCCGAAATCCATTGATTTTCCACCGCTACCTAATTGTTTGGTGAATAACCATATGGTTACTCCTGCTAGTAGTATTATTGGCACTAATTCCATAATAGCGGCCATCCATGATGATGCTTCTGGGTCGTTTACTACTGTTAGTTTAAAATCTCCTGTTTTTTCTTTTGCATCAGTTATTTTTGATATAAATTCTTCAGATTTTGGTATATATAATATAAAGCTTTCGTTATCTTTGTATTCTTCTAATTTTCCTGTTAATTTATATGTATCTGTTCTTACTTTTGGTGTTATTGTTAATTCTGTTACTTTTCCCCCGTTTAAGTTTTGTAAAAATTCATCATAGGTTAATTCGTTGATTACATTATTAAAAATATTGAATGCTACTAGACAACCTATAAAGAATATTAGTAATAATACATAAGGTATTAATCCTTTTTTTATGTCTTTTTTATTCATAATTTTCCTCTCTTTCAATACACTTTATTATTATATCATAGTTTTCATTTTTTTTATAGCATAAATTACTTTTTTTTATATTTGGTATCCATAGTATTTGATTGTTACTATCTATTAGTAGTGGATAAGTATTTCTTTTTGTTATTGGTAATTTATTTTCTATGAATATTTCTTTTATTTTTTTCTTGTTGTTACTATTTTTTAGTATTATGTAGTCGCCATTTTTTCTATTTCTTAGATATAGTGGGAATTTTATTTCTTTACTATTTAACCTACAAATATTGTTTCCATCTTCATGGGTATTTTCTTCTAGCGTAAATACTATATTGTTTATTTGAATGTTATCTTTGAATTCTTTTTGGTAGTCTTTAGTAGAGGGGGTATTGTCTTTTATGTAAAGTTTATTATATTCTTTTACTAGTACTTTATTTTTGGGTAAATTTATGGTTAGATTTGGTTTGTTGTTATTTATTATTGATATTATGTTTTGAATATGCTTCTCTGTTATTATATTGCTTTCATTGTTATAAATATCATTTATTATGTAATATAGTATATTTTTTATTAGAAAGCTGTCTTCTTTATTTAATCTTTCTATATTTATAATGTTATTATGATATATATAGGGTAATTTCTTTTGTATTTCTCTATCTATATATTCATTATATTCTTGTAAGGTTTCTGAATATTTTAGGAATTTTAAATGAATATTTTTATCTTTTTCTTTTAATATTGGTAATACTTTATGTCTATACCAGTTTCTAGTATACTCGGTATTTGCATTAGAACTATCAATATAATATGTGATATTATGTTTTTTATTATATTCTATTATTTCTTGTTTAGTATAAGGTAATAGTGGTCTTATTATTTCATAGTTTTTTACTTTACTTATTTTTTTTATTCCTGCATATCCTTCTATGTTGGATATTCGTTCTATTTTCATTAGTATTGTTTCTATTAGATCATCTCCATGATGTGCTAAGAATAGTTTATTTGTATTATATTTTTTTAGTATTTCTTCATAATATTTATATCTTATTTTTCTTGCTTCGTTTTCAAAGTTGTTTTCTTTATATTCTTTAATGGTCATTGATTCAAATATTAGATTGTGTTTTTGGCAATAGTCTTTTAAATAGTTTTCTTCTATGATGCTTTCTTTTCTTATATTGTGGTTAATGTGGCATACTATTATTTTTTTTGTTTCTTTTTCTAATATGTTTAGTAGACACATTGAGTCAGGACCAGCGGATACTCCTACTACGACATAGTTATTAAAATTTATGTCTTTTAATATTTGATTCATATTTCCTCCTTCAAGCATATATTATATCAGAAATCTTCTTTTTTTTGAACATATGTTTTGACTTTTATTTTACTTTGTTATATAATTTTATCTTGTGAGGAGGAAAATTGATGGAAACTGGGGATAAGATGGTGTCATTTATTTCATTTTTATCGGGATTTTTTCTTGTTAAGGATAATGGTACTTATGGTGAACTTTCTTATTTGATTAATGATTTTACTAATAAATATAATATTTATATTGATGATGATAATGATGATTTTAGTGTTTATAATTCAGTTTTTCTTTTTAATAATGATGGTGTGTCGTTGAAGCATGATTATGAGGCTTCTATTGAAGTTGATAATAATTATGTTAAGGTTAGGAATTTTTTATATAATAATACTACTAGTGAAGTTCGGGAATATTTTGGTATTCCTAATAAAAAGAGATTTGGATTCTTAAAAGTTAAAAATAAAACTAAAGTTTCTTAGTGAACTTTAGTTTATTTTTATTAAGTAATATTTTTTCTTTCCTTTTCTGATGATATAGTTTTTTCTTGAGTTATCTAGTAGATGATTTTCATCATTTATTACTTCGCCATTTAGTGTTATAGCATTATTAGATAGGAATTCTCTTGCTTCTCTTTTGGATACTGCTATATGGTTATTTACTATGATGTTTAGAATGGTATCTTCTTTTGAATTAATAGGAGTTATTCCTTTAAATATAGTTTCTATTTCTTTGTCGGTTAGTTCTTTTATGTTACCAGTAAATAGGCTATTTGATAGTTTTATTGCTTCTTCTAGTTCTTCTTGTCCATGTAAGAATTTTACTACTTCTTCTGCTAATGCTTTTTGAGCTAGTCTTTTTTCTGGTTCTGTTTTTGTTTTTTCTTCTAGTTTATCTATTTCTTCGTGTGATAGGAAAGTAAATACTTTTAGGTATTCTATTACTTTTGAATCATCAGTATTTATTAGATATTGGTATATTTCATATGGGGATGTTTTGTTTTTGTCTATCCATAGTGCGTTTCCTTCACTTTTTCCAAATTTATTTCCAAATTTATCTAGTATTAATGGCATGGTAAATCCGTATACTTCTTTACCTGTTTTTTTTCTTATTAGATCTATTCCAGAGGTTATATTTCCCCATTGATCTGAACCTGCTACTTGAAGCGTACAGTTATATGTTTTGTTTAGGTGTAAATAGTCTAAACTTTGTAATATCATGTATGACATTTCACAGTAGGTTATACCGCTTTCTAGTCTTCTTCTTACGATATCTTTGTTTATCATGTAGTTTACATTGAAGTGTTTTCCGTAATCTCTTAGGAAGTCTACTACTGAGATATCTTTTATCCAATCATAGTTATTTACTACTTTAAAACCGAATAGTTTTGTTACTTGATTTTCTAGTGCTTTGGCATTTTTAAATAGTTCATCTTTTACTATGGTATCTCTTTCTTCTGTTGGCCTAGGGTCTCCTATTAGGCCTGTACCGCCTCCTACTAATAGAATTGGATTATGGCCATAGTCTTTTAGTCTCTTACTTATTAAAAAGCTTGATAGGTGTCCTAGATGTAGTGAATCTGCTGTTGGATCTGTTCCTATATAGAAAGTTAATTTTTCATTGTTAAGCTTATTTATTAATTCTGGACTTGAAAAATCTTTTATTAGTCCTCTCCATACTAAATCGTCATATAATTTCATTTTTATCCTCTCCTTTATATATAAAAAAGATGATACCAAAAGGACGAAATTACTCGTGGTACCACCTTTATTTACAATAATTATTTTATTATTTATTGTCTTATTTATGATAACGGTATTAACCGATTAAACTCTAAATATTGTAATTCATTATTTCTATATCTGTTAATTTCCACCATACATTAACTCTCTATTTGATATTATTAGAAATAATTACTTGATATTTGTCGTTGTTTAATAAATATGAATAAATTGTAGTATATTTTATTATGTTTGTCAATAATAATTGATTAAAATTTATTGATTTTTTTAATTATTAGTATATAATTTTAGTAGAGGAGGGTGAAAAAATGAATAAAGTTAATTATCCGGTTGTTTATACTGTTAAGCCTATTGCTTCTTTAAATTGGAGAAATTATGGTAGAGTAATTGGATATGCGGTAGTAGAGTCTTATTTGATATCTGAAATTAAGAGGTATGATGTAGATGGTAATTATGAGTATTTGTATGAGGTTGTTTATTCTTGGAATGAGTATGAAATGAATAATGTTATTCCTCAGTTTAATAGGAGTACTGCGAGTGATAGTGTTTATACTAAGAATATTTTTAAATATTTAGAATCTGCTCAAAAGTATAGGGAAATTTGTAATAATAGTTATATTAATGATAATGGAGTTGAGGCTAAGAATAATATTGATTATGTTTTGGATATGGAAAATAAGCATTTGTCTAAGCATAAGGTTAAAAGTAAGTTAATTTAATTTACTTTTTTATTTTTTTATTATATAATAATTAAGGAAATGAGGGATATTTGATGATAGATAGACTTGAAGCTACATTAAATAGATATAATGAAATTGGTGAAGAACTTGCTAATCCTGATATTGTATCTGATATTAAAAAGATGACTATTCTTTCTAAGGAAAGAACGGAGTTAGAAAAGATTGTAGATGTATATAAAGATTATAAGAAAGTTTTATCTGATATTGAAGAGGCTAAAGAATTATTAGAGGATAAAGATATGGCTGTTTTTGCTAAGGAAGAACTTACAAAGAGTGAGGGTATTAGGGATGAGTTAGAGAAGAGTCTTGAGCTTCTTCTTATACCGCATGATCCTAATGATGATAAGAATGTTATTGTGGAGATTAGGGGAGCTGCTGGTGGTGATGAGGCTAATATTTTTGCTGGTGATTTGTTTGATATGTATTCTAGATTTGCTTCTCGTGAGGGATGGAAAATAGAAATTCTTAATAGTGTTGAGGGGACTGCTGGTGGGTTTGCTCAAATTGAATTTATGGTTAAGGGTGATAGCGTTTATTCTAAACTTAAGTATGAGAGTGGTGCTCATAGGGTACAGAGGGTTCCTGCTACTGAGAGTCAGGGTAGGGTTCATACTAGTACTGCTACTGTGCTTGTTATGCCTGAGGCTCCGGAGTTTGAATTTGAGCTTGATGAGTCTGAGGTAAGGATTGATATTACTAGAAGTAGTGGTTGTGGTGGTCAGGGTGTTAATACTACTGATAGTGCAGTTAGACTTACGCATATTCCTACTGGTATTATTGTTTATTCTCAGACGGAAAGAAGTCAAATTAAAAATAAGGAGCTTGCGTTTAAGATACTTAGAACTAGGCTTTATGATATGAAACTTCGAGAGCAAGAGGAGAAAGAAGCTCAAGAGAGAAAGGTTAAGATTGGTACTGGGGATAGGAGTGAAAAGATTAGGACTTATAATTATCCGCAAAATAGAATTACTGATCATAGAATTGGTTATACTTCAATGAATTTAGATAGGGTTATGGATGGTGATCTTAATGATTTGATTGAAGCTTTGATTAATGAGGATCAGAGAAAGAAGCTTGAAGAGAATGGTTAATGTTTCTTTGATAAAAAAAGAATTAGAAGAGCGTGGTCTTGATTCTAATTCTTTTGATTATTTGTATAGGTATCTTTTGGAAAATGATTTAATGGATAAGCTTGATTGTTATACAAAGAGACTTCTTGATGGTGAGGCTGTTCAGTATATTATTGGGAATGTTTGTTTTTATGGTAATATTATTAATGTTAATAGGAATACTTTAATTCCTCGATTTGAGACTGAATTACTTGTTGAGAAGACTTGTAATTATATTAATAAGTATTTTGATCATGAGATATCTATTTTGGATATTGGTACTGGTAGTGGATGTATTGCTATTACTTTAGATAAACTTCTTAATTGTAATGTTGTTGGTGTTGATATATCTAGTGAGGCTTTGGAAGTGGCTAAATATAATAATGTGATTAATAATACTGATGTTGATTTTTATGTTAGTGATGTTTTTTCTAATGTTAAGGGGAAGTTTGATGTTATTATTAGTAATCCTCCTTATATTAGTTATGATGAGGATATTATGGAAGTTGTGTATGATAATGAACCTCATTTAGCTTTATTTGCGGATGATAATGGTTTATATTTTTATGATAAGATTATTAGTAGCTGTAAGGATTATTTAAGTGATAAGTTTCTTATTGCTTTTGAGATTGGTTATAAAGAGGGGAATGATATTATTAGTATTGTTAATAGGTATTTTGATAATGTTAACATTTCTTTAGAAAAGGATTATAGTGGTAGAGATAGATTTATTTTTATTGATAATTTTATAGTAAAATAGCTTCATTGTGATGTGAAGCTATTTTGTATGTAAATATTTTCTTTTAGCTATATTAAATTTTTTATCTATTTTAAGATTCATTGTTTCGTTTATTACAGTGGGATTATTGGACATAAATATTTTTCTTAGTAGTTTTTCTCTGGTTAATTCATCTAAATTTTCTCCACTATTTGCAAGTATACTGAAGCAAGTGAATTCATCATGATTTTCTATTATAATGTTTGCTAATTCGCTTTCTTTTATCCATTCTAAGTGATAGCTAATTAAATAACTTAGAATTATTGGATTATTTAGTTTTATAATTATGTTTTTAAATTTAGTTATTTCATTTGCATCTTCTAATTTTAATATGGATAATATTTCACAAATATTGCAAATCATATCTGTATCTTGATCTTCAAATCTTTTATCTTGTGGTAAAGCTATTTGACTACATAGATATTCATAGATGGTATTTTTGTTTATATTGAAAACTTTATTTATTTTATATTTTTCTAGGGCATTATTTAATAGATTAATTTTATCATCTAAATTTTTTGGTTTATCATAAAAGGCTAGGTAATTATAGTAATCATTATATAGTTCTACTATTAATATATATTTTAATGTATTAAGTATATTTTTAATACTGTGTTCTTTTTTTAATGTATTTATTATATATTCATTGAATTCTTTATATTGATCATTTTTTAAATCACTTTTATATATGAAATCTTTTGGGTATGGGTATGAGATACATAAATTTATATTTGTGTTTTTTTTATAGTTTATTGGTACTTCTTTTAGATTGGTGTATGTTGGATATATTGGATAAATTATTTTTTGTTTAATTAGACTATTTAGTTCTTCTTTGGAATAGTATTTTAATTTGTTTGCTTTATTATAAAAGTCTTCTGTTGTTGCGAATTTGATATTTAATCTATCGAATCTAAATGGTATTTTCTCCCAACCACCAGCGGGTATATATATTTACTTCATCTGTTTGTATTGTTATGGTATGAGTGTAGTTGGTGTTAACTTTATTATTTATATAGTTTAGAAAGTCATTATCTTTTAATTCGATATATTCAATTTCTTCTAGTTGCCATAATAAGTTATAATAGGCTTCTTTGTCATTTAAGTTTTCTAAGAAATTTTTGAAGTTATTTTCGAATGAGCTATTATCAAAATCTAGATCGTTATTTGGAAATTCTTTTTTTATTATTTGCATGTTATTTCTCTCCCTTTTATGAGTTGTGTTTTATGATAGTATATGTGTTGGTATTTGTCAATTTAATATAATAAAAGAATTAGAGTAGTTATTCTTCTAATTCTTCTTTGAATACGGCATCTAAGTCTCTGATATTTGTATTTTTAGTGGGTTCTGTTCCTTTTATGTAAAAGAACATTTCTTTTTTGGTATCTGTTTGTTCGGCAATTTGGCCTGTTATGGGGTTTACTAGGACTCCTACTACATTTGAGGGGATATCATACCATGCTGTTTCTTTATCTTTGAAGTATGATTCCATGGTATCTATCCAGATGTTTTTGTGATATGAGTAGTCTTTTGATTCGATTTTATTGTTATTATCATAACCATTCCATATTCCTAGGACGGCGTCTTTATTATATCCTATTATTAATAGATCTGTATCTGTTGTTCCTGATTTTATGCTGTATTTATGGGTTATGCTTGGTAGTAGGGATATTAGGGTTGGGTAGTTATAGTCTATGAAGTTTTTGTTATATGTGTATGTTAGCATTTCGTTTAATATAAAGGTAAGACTTTGATTTAAGATTAGTTCTTTTTCTTCTTTATTTTCGTATAAAGTGTTGCCTTTGGCATCTACTATTTTTTTTATGAAGTGTGGTTCTATTTTATATCCTAAATTGGCAAAGGTTGAGTAGCTTGTTGTCATTTCTAATAGGCTTATTTCTTCTGTTCCTAGGGCTAGTGATGGTATTTCGGTTAAATTGCTTGTTATACCTAGTCTTTGGGCGGTGTTTACTAGCATATTTTCTCCTAAGAATAGGTGTGTTTTTACGGCGTAGATGTTGTCTGAATATGATATGGCAGTGGCCATTGATATGGGACTATTGGCATATGTATTGTTATAGTTATTTGGGCTGTATGTTTTATCACCTGCAAATGTAAAGGTTGTTTTTTCACTGGTAAATGATGATGAAGCGGTAAAGCCACTTTCTAGGGCGGTATAGTATAGTAGTGGTTTCATGGTTGAACCTACTTGTCTTTTAGCTTTTACTGCTCTGTTGTATTGACTTTTGCTATAGTCATTTCCTCCTAGCATAGCTAGTATTCCTCCGGTGTTTGGGTTCATCATGATAGCGGCAGTTTCTACTTTGGTTTCATCATTTATGTAGCTGTATACGGCTTTTTCTAAGTCTTCTTGTGCTTTGATGTCTAGTGTTGTATATATTTTTAGACCTCCAGTTTTAGTTATTTCTTCTGGTATGTTTGTTAATGTTTTTATTTCTTCTAGTACGGAGTCTTTGAAGTAGTTGATGTTTGTTATATTGTTTTTTTCTTTTTTTCCTATAATGGTTACATCTGTGTTTAGTGCTATACTGTATTCTTCGTTTGTTATTTTGTTATTTTCTTTCATTAGTTTTAATACTATTTTTTGTCTTTCTTTAGCTTTATTGTAGTTTTTTACTGGGGAGTAGTTATTTGGGGATTTGGGTATTCCTGCTAGCATAGTGGCTTCTTCGAGGGTTAAGTCTTTAGCGGATTTGTTGTAATAGTAGTTGGAGGCTGATTCTATTCCGTATACACCGCCATAGTTTATGGTGTTTAGGTAGCCTTCTAATATTTCATCTTTTGTGTAATGGACTTCTAATTCGGTTGCTAATATAGCTTCATCTATTTTTCTTTTCCATGTTTTTTCAAAATTTAGGAATAGGTTTCGAGCGTATTGTTGTGATATGGTTGAGGCTCCTTCACTTTTATCTCCTTTTATGATATTGTTTATTAGGGCTTTTCCTATTCTTAAATAGTCGAAGCCTATGTGTTTATAGAAGTGCTTGTCTTCGGTTGATAGGGTTGCTTCTATTAGATAGGGGCTTATATCTTTTAGTGATATCCATTCTTTATCGTTTCCTTCTATTAGGTTGTTATTTATATCGTATAGGTATAGTGATTGTGATTTGTTTATTTCTAATTTGGGTGTTATTATGGCGTATGTGAATGTTATTATATGTACTAATATAAATAGTATTATTGGTGATACTATTATTGTTATTATTTTTTTTCTTTTTTTCTTCATTTATATCCCTCATTTTTTTAAATTTTATTTGTCATTTATTATTATGTTAAAAAATGTTTAAAATATGTTGTATTTTTTGTAAAGATATGATATGATTTCAAATGAAATGTTGGAGGAGATATTATTAGAGTTTGTGTTAATGGTTATTTAAAGAATAATACGGATAATGAGATTACTTCTTTTAATGGAAAAGGTATTAAGAATAAGGGAAAATTGTCTTTTGTATTTGATAATGTTAAGTATTCTGTTAAGATTAATGATAATAGTATTACTTTAGTTCGAGATGGTGATGATTTTGTTAATTCTTTCTTTTTTGGTAGAGAAAGAGGGCAGAGTAATTATTATCTTAAGGAACATGAGTATTCTGTTGATATGGAGATTGATGTTAAATTGCTTGATATTAATGATAATGGTATATGTATTAAGTATGTTATTGTTGATACGGGTTGTGAATATGAGTTTGTGATTGAAATGGGTGATGTTTTATGAGTATTAAGAATAAACTGCAGTGTATTATTAAGGAGTCTTTGCCTACTACTATTGATGTAGAGAATATTGTTATTGAGATTCCTAAGGATAAAAAAAATGGGGATTATTCTTCTAATGTGGCTTTTTTGCTTGCTAGGGAATTGAAGAGTAGTCCTATGTCTATTGCTAATGATATTAAGGATAAAATTAGTGATGAAATGATTAGTAGAGTAGAGGTTGCTAGTCCGGGGTTTATTAATTTTTTTATTGATAGGGAGTATTTACTTAATAATATTAATGTTATTAATAGAATGGGTAAGAATTATGGTAAAAGTGATTATGGTAAGCTAGAGAAAATTAATATTGAGTATGTGTCGGCGAATCCTACGGGTACTTTACATATTGGACATGGTAGAGGGGCTGTTTATGGGGATACTTTGGCTAATATTATGACTTATGCTGGTTATGATGTTACTAGAGAATATTATATTAATGATGCTGGTAATCAGATGTATAATTTGGGTGTTTCTATTAAAGAGAGGTATAAGGAAAGATGTGGTCTTGAGGCTATGATTCCTGAGAATGGTTATCATGGTAAGGAGATTATTAGTCTTGCGGATTATTTATATAATGAATATGGTGATAGTAAGGTTGAGGCTGATGTTGAATTTTTTAGAAGTGCTGGATTAGAGATTTTACTTAATGGTATTAAGAAAGATTTGGATTGTTTTAGAGTTAATTTTGATGTGTTTACTAGTGAACAATCTTTGTATGATAGAGGGTTTGTTGATGATACTTTGAATAAACTTAAGAATAGTGGTAAATGCTATATTAGTGAGGGGGCTTTGTGGCTTAGAACTACTGATTTGTATGATGAGAAGGATAGGGTTCTTATTAAGAGTGATGGTAATTATACTTATTTACTTCCTGATATTGCTTATCATAGTGATAAATTTAATAGGGGATTTGATAGGATTATTGATGTTTTAGGTTCTGATCATCATGGGTATATTAATAGACTTAGATCTTCGATTGATATTGTTGGATATGATTCTGATAAGATAGATATTAAGATTCTTCAGATGGTAAGACTTCTAAGAAATGGAGAAGAGGTTAAACTTAGTAAAAGGACAGGTAAGACAATTACTTTGAATGAGCTTATTGATGATGTTGGTGTTAATGCTGCTAGATATTTTTTTGCTTCAAAAAGTTTAGATACACAGATGGATTTTGATCTTGATTTGGCTGTTCGGAATAGTAATGATAATCCTATATTTTATATTGAGTATGCTAATGCTAGGATTTGTTCTATTCTTAGGGGGAGAGATGTTTGTGATGATTTGAAATTTGGTACTATAGATAATGATAGTGCATATACTATTTTGAGTAAGTTATTGGAGTTTGAGGATGTTATTATTAGTGCAGCGAAGAATGGTATGCCGCATGTTGTTACTAATTATTTATATGAACTTGCTAGCTTATTTCATAGTTATTATTCAGTAGAAAAGGTTATTACTGATGATGATGTTTATACTAAAGAGAGAATTGCTTTTGTTAATGCTATTAGGATTGTTATTAATAATGCTTCTAATATGCTTGGATTAATTCTTAGAGAGGAAATGTAGGAGGGAAGATTATGCTTAGTAAAATGAGTAAAGAAAGTTTGGAGATGTTATCTTATGCTAAGATTGCAGAACTTTATTTAAAAGAGAATAAGAAGTCTATGAATACTGCTGATTTGTTTAGGGAGGTATGTAGATTATTGGAAATGTCTGATTCTGATTATCAGGAGAGGATTGGAGATTTTTTTGAATCTCTTACTACTTCTAAGGAGTTTATTTTGCTTAGTGATGGTAATTGGGATTTGAAGGTTAATCATTCTGTTAAGATTGATATTGATGATATTTATGAGGAAGTTGATACTGAAGAAGAGAGTACTGATGATGATAATGATATAAGTGAAGAGGATAATTATGATGATGATTATACTGATAATGGGAATGATGATTTGCTAGATGATGATTATGCTGATTTGAGTATTGTTGATGATGAAGAACTTGATGATGCTGATTAGTTCTTTTTGGGGGATTTTGTATGAATTATTATAGGGATTCGTATGATAAGCTTATTTGTGAACTTGATTTATTGGAAGATAATAAGAAAGATATATTAGAGGAATATAGAGAATTATCTACTGAATATAGGGATATTACTAATAGGTATAATGATGAGATAAGGACTACTTTGGATGTTATGGATAATTGTAGGTATAAGTTTTGCTTGTTGTTTAATATTTTTGGTGGTATTGTTTTTTTAGAGTTGGTTTTTATTATATTGGGGATGTATTTTTCTTTTCTTTCTTTGAATAGTATTCAGTCTTTTTTAGCTATTATTGGTAGTTTTGGTATTCCTTTTAGTGCTTTAATTCCTATTATTAAGAAGTATATTGGTAAGAGGAATTATTTACTGAGTGAAAAGAGGGTAGTAGAGGATAAGTATCTTAATGATATAGAAGTTATTAGGGATAGGTTACTTGTTTTATCTAATGAACTTAATGGGTTGAATGTTAATATTTCTTGTAAGAGGAAAGTTATTGATTCTGTTATTAGGGAATGTGGAGAACTTTATTTAGGAATATTTGATAATACTGAAGAAGAGGATAGGGTTTATACTAAAAAGAGGGTTATTAGTGATTCTTTGAACTAGGTTGATACTGGTTCTTTTTTTTCTTTTGTTTCATATTATTAGTAGGAGGTTATGATGAAGAAAAAGGTTAGAATTGGAATACCTAGAGCTTTTTGGTATTATCGTTATTATATTTTGTGGAAGACTTTTTTTGAGGGGATTGGTTGCACACTTGTTGTTAGTTCTAATACTAATAGGGAAATTGTTGAAAATGGTAAAATGTTGTCTGTTGATGAGGCTTGTCTTCCTTCTAAAATTTATTTGGGTCATGTTAAGGAACTTTCTTCTAAATGTGATTATATTCTTGTACCTAGAGTATGTAATTATGGTAAGGGGAATAGGGTATGTATGAAGTTTAATGGGTTATATGATGTTGTTAATAATTTGTTTGAAGATAGAATTCTTAATTATGATATTGATTATTTGAAGGGGAAGTTTGAGGTATTTGGTTTTATTAGAATGGGATTTAAGTTAAGAGTTAATATTTTTAGGGTTTTGTATTATTATGTTAAGGGTAAGATTAAGGAAAGGAGGTATTATTTATCTCTTTGTAATAAGCAGGATAAGATTTTTAGATCTGATAGGGTAAAGGTTCTTATTGTAGCACATCCTTATGTTGTTTATGATGAGTATTTGAGTGGGAATATTATTCGTTATTTTAGGGATAATGATATTGATGTTTTGTATTCTGATAGGTTAGATAGAAAGATCTCTATTGATTATGCTTATGATTTTTCTAATACTTTATATTTTATTTATTCTAAGGAGAGTATTGGTAGTGCTTTTTATTATAAAGATAATGTTGATGGTATTATTTTCTTATCTTCTTTTCCATGTGGGCCTGATTCTTTGGTTAATGAACTTGCTATTAGGAAACTAGAGGGGGTGCCCTCTATTAACATTACTGTTGATGAGAGTACTGCTGATAGTGGACTTATGACTAGATTAGAGAGTTTTACTGATATTATAAGGGCTAGGCGAGATCATGGATAGGGTTATTTCTTTTCCACATTTGGGATATTATTATATTGTGTTTGATTATTTTCTTAGAATGGTTACTAAATGTAGGGTTGTTGTGCCTCCTGCTACTACTAAAAGGACAATTGAGCTTGGTAGTAAGTATGCTCCTAATTCTGTTTGTGTTCCTTTTAAGTATAATCTTGGTAATTATATTGAGGCGATAGAGTGTGGTGCTAATACTTTAATTCAGGGTGGTGGTGGTTGTAGATATGGTTATTATGGTGAACTTGAAGAGAAGATTTTAAGAGATTTGGGTTATGATTTTGAGTTTTATAATTTAATTAGTGATAATCATATTTCTTTGAAGAAGGGGTATGCTTTTTGTAAAAAGATGAATAGTAAAACTAATATTTTTAAGTGTTTTTATTATTTAGTTAATAGTCTTATTATGGTTATTTGTATTGATAAAATTGAAAGATTTATTAGGCTTAATATGGGGTTTGAGGTTGTGAATGGTTCTTTTACTAAGTTGGAAGATGAGTATTTTGATAGTTTTAGGGATAATGGTATTATTAGAAATATTTATAATTATTTTAAGTATAAGAAGAAATTTAAGGGTATTTCTATTTGTAAGCCTGATAATCCGCTTAGGGTTGCGATTCTTGGGGAACTTTATTCTTTGATTGATGCTAATACTACTTATAATAGTGAAAGAAAGATTATGAAAATGGGTGTGGAAGTACATAGGGATACGGATCTTACTTATTTACTTATTACTAAGAGATTTAAACTTGGGCATATGATTAAGAAGGGAAAGAAGTATATTAAATATCATTTGGGAGCGGATGCTAGTGGTAGTGTTGTTTTGAGTTATTTACATATTATAAATGGTATTGATGGTATTCTTCATTTTAAGAGTTTTGGTTGTACTCCTGAGATATCTGCGATTAGTATTATGCAGAAATTTAGTGAGGAGTATGAGATTCCTGTTATTTATATGAGCTTTGATGCTGAGGATAATGAGGTTGGTGTTGATACTAGGTTGGAGGCTTTTTATGATATGATTAAGATGAAGAAAGGTAGAGAAAGCTAATGTATGGGCTTTCTTTTTTGGTTTGGTATTTATAGGGATTAAAAAATAATTTATTTTTAATATAAAATTGTTTGTATCTTAATTAAAATGTGTTATAATGGATATGTATTAGATGGGTGATTAATTTGAGTGAATTAGTTTTTCTTTTGCTTATTATATTATGTGTTTTTTTTATATTTATTGGGCATAGATACTTTAGTAAGAAAGAGTTTTATTTGCTTGGTATTATTTATACTATTATTTCTTTTTTGATGTCTTTTAAATTAATTAGTGTTTTTGGTATGAGTATTAATGCTGGTATTATTTTTACTAGTGGTATTTATATGCTTATTTATTATTTTATTAAGAAGTATGATATTAAGGAATATAAGAGGTTTATTTTAGTTATTGTTATTACTAGTTTGGTATTTGATATGTTTCTTTTGTCTACTTCGTATATGATTCCTTCTATATATGATGAGATGGCTAGTTTATATCAGGGATTAGTGTTTGATAATTTGATTATTTTTATTTTGTTTCCTGTGGTTACTTGTGTTATTGCTTATTTACTAGGTTATTCTTTTAGTAATTTGATGGGAGAAGAGAAGAGAAATCTTAAGTTAATTATTGCTATTATTGGTATTATGTTTATTGATTGTTTTTTGTTTATTTATTTTAGTTATGCTGTGCTTATTAGGTTTGATAATGCTATTGTTATTGCAATAGAAAATTATTTTGTTAAGTCTATTATTATGGTTTTATATATGTTTTTAGTTAATAGGATAATTGGTGTTAAGAAGGTGAAGGTATGAATCTTGTTTATATGTTTTTAGAAATTATTTTTACTTTCTTTTTATTGTTTATGTTTTATAAGATATGGAAGAAAGATGGACTTTATTTATATTTATCTTTATTGAGTGCTATTCTTAGTGTTGTTATTTTTGAGGTTATTGATTTGTTTTCTTTTCAAATTAATCTTGGTATACCTATTGTTATGGGAATTTTTATTGTTAATAATATTATTATTCAAAGATTTGGGATTGATGAGGTAAGGAGAATTATGTTGACTACTGGTATTTCTTATGTTATGCCTAGTGTTATTCTTTCTTTACTTACTTTGTGTAGTGATAGTGGATATACACTTATTAGTAATGCTCTTTTTAATGGGTTATTTGGATATAATGTTTTTGATATTAGGACTTTTATTGGGGGATTTTCGATTGTTTTTATGTTATGGGTTAATAGTTATTTTTATTATTATATTAGAAGAAGTAAGAATGTTTTATGGGTTAGTAATGTTGTTAGTAGTCTTATTATTCAAATGCTTGAGAGTATTATCTTTGTTGTTATTGCTTATTTGGGTGATTATTCTTTTCCATTAATTTTTGGTATGATTGTTATTAGGTATTTGTGTAAGATTATTATTAGTTTGATGGGAATTATTCCTATATATATGATTGTTAAGATGAGAGATAGGTAGGTGTGTTATGAGAACAAGAAAGCAGGAACTTATTAGTGATGAACTTAAGCCTTTTGTTTGTAATATTATGAGAGAATATAGGGAGAAGTATAATTATTCTTTGGAGGATTTGGCTAGGGCTCTTAGTTATAAGAAGAATAGGCAGACTTTGCATAAGTATGAGACTGGTACTCTTAATATTCCTTATGAGATATTTTTTGATATTGCTAATGTTTTTAATATTAATTCTGATGTATTTAAGGAGATACCTATGACTAGTGAGGAGAGAGAATTATTTGAGAAGAAAATGATTCGTAGTTATGTTAATACAATGACTGGGAACAATAATATTACTTCTAGAGGTGAGAAGATTGTTAATAGTTATAAGAATGCTAGTTATGAACCTGTTAGTAAGATGTGTGATTTATCTATTAAATTACTTGATGATTCTATGGCTCCTTTTTATTTGAAAGGGGATAGGGTGTTTTTTAAGAAAATGAGTAGTTATGCTACTGGGGATGATATTGTTATTGCTGTTAAGGGGAATGTTTTAGCTGTTCGAAGATTATATAAGAGTGGTAAAAATATTATTCTTCAGGCGATGAATTCTAAATATCAAACGATTGTTGTTAATGTTTTTTCTGATGAAATGATTTTGGGTAAAGTTACAACTTTGAGTAGAGAAATAAAATAGTTATATATTAAAAAGGACTTCAATTGAATGAAGTCCTTTTAGCTACTACTAGTTTAAAGTGCTTTTTAATTTGTTTCCAGCTTTAAATCCTGGTACTGTTCTAGCAGCGATTTCTACTGCTTCTCCAGTTTGTGGGTTTCTTCCAGTTCTAGCTTCTCTTCTTTTTGCAGTGAAAGTTCCGAAACCTACTAATGTTACTTTTCCAGTTTCTTTTAAGCCTTTTGTAATTCCTTCTACCATAGCGTCTAATGCCCTTCCAGCATCAGCTTTTGTTAAATCTGCTTTTTCAGCAATGAAATCTACTAATTCAGTTTTTGTCATTTTTATTACCTCCATCTTTTAGTTAAGCAATATATTATGCTTACTACATAAAGATATCATAATATCTTAATAAAATCAAGTATTTTAAGGAAATATTTGAGTTATTTTTTTGAAAATATGGGGTTGTATAACTTTTTTATTAATGTTTATAATATTATTGTAACTTTTTTTTTATTGTGGTATAATAAGGCTGTTTTTGAAAGGGAGATGGTTTTTATGAAAGATAAGACTAGAAAAGATATTATTTTGATTATTACTTATATTGCTATTACTATTTTTGCTTTGGTTAATTTTGATTTTATTGTTTCTTTTCTTGGTAAAATTATTAGTGTGTTTACACCATTTTTACTTGGTATTATTTTAGCTTTTGTTCTTAATGTTTTAATTAATTTTATTGAGAATAGAATATTTGGTAAGATTAAGCCTAGTAAGATATGGAATAAGATTAGGAGACCTTTATGTATTTCTCTTAGTTTGATTTTGGTTGTTTTGACCATTTATTTTATTATGAATTTACTTATTCCACAACTTAAGAATTCTGCTGCTTTATTTACTGAATCTTTACCTCTTTATAAGGAAGATATTATTAGTGTTTTGAATAGGTTTGATGTTGAAGAGGATACTATTGTGAAAGTTAGTGATTATTTAGATAATTTTGGTAAGATTGTTACGGATTATATTAAGGGTAATTCTAAGGATGTTATTACTGTTACTACTGAAGTTGCTACTACCGCTATTGGTATTATTAGTAAGGGTGTTATTGCTTTGGTTTTTGCTATTTATATGATTGCCCAGAAAGAGACTCTTATTAGGCAGATTAATAAGGTTATGAGGGCTTATTTGAAGCCTAAGACTATTGATAAGATTGTAACGATTGGTACTTTAGCTAATAAGACTTTTTCTAATTTTGTTACTGGTCAGTGTTTGGAAGCTTTGATTTTTGGTTGCCTTGTTTTTGTTGGTATGCTTATATTTGGTTTTCCTTATGCTTCTACTATTGGGGTATTACTTGGTTTTACTGCTTTGATTCCGATATTTGGAGCATTTATTGGGGTTGCTATTGGTTTTATTCTTATTTTGATGGTTAGTCCTATTAAGGCTGTTTTGTTTGTGATATTTATTGTTATACTTCAACAAGTAGAGGGAAATTTGATTTATCCTAAGGTTGTTGGGAAGAGTATTGGTCTTCCTGGTATTTGGGTACTTCTTTCTGTTACTGTTGGTGGTAGTACTTTTGGTATTTTAGGTATGCTTATTGCTACACCTTTATGTTCTTTATTTTATGCTTTATTTACTAAAGCTGTTAATGATAAACTTAGAAATAATAGGATTGTTACTGGTGTAAAGGAAAAGGCTTAATCTTTTTGATTAAGTCTTTTTATAGTACTATGGCTATCATATTTGATGAGCCTTTATTTATTATTTTAGTTAGTGTTTGACATAGTTTGTATCTTACATTGTCTGGCATCATTGATAGTTTGGCTTGGATTCCCTCTTGTACTATGACATCTAGGCTACGACCGAATATTTCGCTTTTCCATATATCTTTTGTTTCTTTGTTTTCAGTTAAATAGTTTATTAGTTCTTTACTTTGTAGTTCACTTCCTATAATTGGTTCAAAAGTGCTTTCGACATCTACTTTGATCATATGGATTGATGATGCTTTGGCTTTTAATTTTATTCCATAGCGTGAGCCTTGTTTTATTATTTCTGGTTTGTCTAAATTCATATCATCTAGTGTTGGAGAAGCAATACCATAACCTGTTTGTTTTACCATTTTTAGGGCTGATTTTATTTGGTTGTATTCGCGTCTTGCTATGTTTAGTTCTTGAAATAGTGATAGTAGTTCGGCTTTGGATGTTACGGATATGCCTATAATATCATTTAATACTTTGCTGTATAATCCTTGTGGAGCTTCTAGGTTTATAGTTACTTCTCCTGTACTTGGATCTACATTTGATATATAGGCTTTGGATATGTAATCTGATTCTGTAAAGTTATTGTTTATTTTATCTATGTCTCGTAGTTTGTTTACTTCAGTTACTGTTTCTTTGATAATACGGATGTATTCTTTTTTTAGATAATGTTCTGGAGATAGTATGGCTATCCATTCGGGCATGTTTACTTTTATTTGTTCTATGGGAAATTCGTATAGGGCTTGTTTTAAGATGTTGTACATATCTCTTTCTTGCATGGCTTCTATACTTACATTTATTACTGGTACTTTATATTCTTCTTTTAGAGCGTCTGTTAGTTGTTCTGTTTCTGGTAGCATTGGGTGCATACTATTTAATAATACGATGTATGGTTTTCCGACAGAGTTTAGTTCTTCTATTACGGTTTTTTCTGCTTCTATGTATTCACTTCTTGGTATTTCTCCTATTGATCCATCTGTAGTTACTACTATTCCTATGGTTGAGTGTTCTTTTATTACTTTTTCTGTTCCTATTTCTGCAGCTTCGGTAAATGGTATGGGTTCGCTATACCATGGTGTCATTACTAGTCTTGGTCCGTTTTCATCTTCATATCCTTTAGCGGATTTTACTACATATCCGACGCAGTCGATCATTTTTATGTTTGTACTGAAATCTTCTATTTTTATTTTTGCTACGGACATAGGTACGAATTTTGGTTCAGTTGTCATGATGGTTTTACCTGCTGCAGCTTGTGGTAGTTCATCCAAGCATCTTTTTCTTTCATATTCATCTTCTATGTTTGGTATTACTATGCTTTCCATGAATTTTCTTATGAATGTGGATTTTCCTGTTCTTACGGCTCCTACTACTCCTAAGTAGATATCTCCTCCTGTTCTTTTTGTTATATTTTTTATAACTTCTATTTTTTCCATTTGTATACCTCTTTTCTTTTTATCACTAAACTATATGTTATTTATTTTGGAATATGTAAAAAAGAAAAGATTTTATTTAGTTTAATTAATTATTCCATTTATATTTTGTATATCTTCCACCAGAGATTTTAACAATTTTATCTTCTTTAAGTAATTTATTTAAAGTTCTTTCAATTGTAGTTTCACTTAAATCAGGACATTTATTTATTATAAATGCTTTATCTATTGGAATAATATTATTTTTAAATATATCTATAATTCTATCATAAGCAGTTATTTTTTTGTTTTCAACAATATTTATTCTAGAATCAAATTCCTTATAAGCATTTAATATTATTCCTAAATAATATTCTACAAAATATGAATAATCATTTTCGTTATTATGCCAATTTAGAGAACTTTTTTCTAATGCACTATAATAACTTTCTTTTGTTTCTTCTATAATTTTTTCAATACTAATATATTTTCCTACCATATAATTTGCTTTATATAGTAATAGTAAAGTAAGTAATCTACTCATTCTACCATTACCATCATTAAATGGGTGTATAGATACAAAATCCAATATAAATATAGGAATTAAGACTAGTAAATCACATGATTCATTATTAACTAATTCATTATAATTTTTACATAATTCTTCAATTGAAATAGGTGTTTCAACAGGAGATAGTGGTGTAAATCTTATTTTCTTTTCTCCTTTTTCATTTTCTTCTTCAATATAGTTTTGAGAATTTTTAAATTTACCACCATAACTATAACCAGTATATTTATATAAATCTCTGTGTAATTGTAAGATTGTATTTTGGTTAATATCAATAAAATTATAATTTTCGTGTATTAAAGTTAATACATCTCTATAACCAGCAATTTCTTCCTCATTTCTGTTTTTAGGTTCTAATTTTTGATTTACTATTTCATTAATTCTTTTATCAGTAGTATAAATACCTTCAATTTTATTTGATGAAGATGTACTTTGAATTTTAGCAACTTTTAATAAAGTTTCTAATGTGTCTTTTTTAGTATCTAATAAATATGATTGTTTTCCTTTATATTCATGAATTTTACTTATCAAGTTAATAATATTACTATTAGATATAATACTACGATATTCTTCCATTAAATTAAACTTTTTCAAATTGCATCATTCTCCTTTCATTTGCACCATTATATCATAAAATGATGCAATTAACAATGCATTTGATGCAAATAAATTTATATTATTAATATGCGTAATATTATAGTTTTTATTAAATGTTTCTTGTATTTTGAAATATGTAAAAAAGAAAAGATTTTATTTATTTTTTCTTTTCTGTATTTCTTTAAAAAAATAATTGTATAGTTTTTCGGTGTTATTTAGATCTTCAGGATGAAATTGTACTCCAAGTATAAAATGGTTATTATCTATATATTCGATGGCTTCTATTACATTGTCTTCTGATAGTGCTGATACTATGAATGGTTTATTTACTTTGTCTAGGGCTTCATTGTGTCTTGTGTTGACTATTATTTTTGATCCGAATATTTTATGTAGGGTAGTGTTTGGAATGATTGTTATTGGGTGTTTTGCTTCTTTGTTATTATGGTTTGTTACTTTAATTAGGTTTTTGTCGTTTGTGGTGTGCTGACTATATAATCCTATTATTTGATGTCCCATACATATTCCTAATACGGGTTTATTATTTTTTATGGCATAATCTAGTATTTGAAAGTGGTATTTATAAATTTCTGTTCCTCCTTGGAATATTATGGCATCACATAATTCTAGTACTTTGGTGTTTATTAGTTTGTTATCATAGTTTAGTATACCTATAATGTTACATTTGTTATATAGATATTTTAGGTTGTTTTTGGTTATTATTTGCATAGTTTGATTATTTATTTTTTCATCTCTAGCTATAATACCTATAGTTATATTTTTCATTTATCTATTAATTTGTCTATGTTTTGTGGTACTTTATCATTTAGTATTGTTTCTATTATTTTCTTTTCTTTTTCTTTGGATACTTCTCTTCCTGTCATTTTAGCTAGATCATTTATTACTTCTTTTAGGGTTGTTTCATCTTTCATATTACCTTTTTGTAGTTTATCCGCTAGTGAAAGTATGGTTTCTTTGTTTACATTTGTTTTCTTTTCTATTTTTTTAAAAAAGTTATCTGAAAACATAAAAGACCTCCTAATACAATATATGTTTGAAAGTCTTTTTGGTTTATGGTTTTTAATTATTTTTATTTTTATATTCTAATTTTATTGGTGTTCCATCAAAATCAAAGTTTTCTCTTAGTTTGTTTTCTAGGTATCTTTCATAAGAAAAGTGTATTAATTTATTACTATTTACAAATAGTGTAAATTTAGGTGGTACTATTCCTGTTTGCTGAGCAAAGGTTATTTTTAATCTTTTTCCTTTGTATGATGGTGGTGCTTTCATCATGACGGCATCTCTTATTACTTCGTTTAATATATTTGTTTTTATTTCTCTATGGGAGTTTTCATATGCTTTATCTATTTCAGGCATGATTGTGAATATTCTTTTTTTTGTTAATGCTGATACGAATGTTATTTTGGCATATGATAGGAATTTGAATTCGGCTCTTATTAGTTTGGTAAAGGATGCTATGTCATTTTTGTCATTTACTGTATCCCATTTATTTACAACTATAATTATTGGTTTTCCGGCTTCTATAGCATAGCTGGCTATATGTTTATCGTGTTCTATTATTCCTTCTTCGGCATTTATTACTAGAAGACATACATCACTTCTTTCAATGGCTTTCATTGATCTTAGTACGGAATATTTTTCTATTTTTTCTAATATTTTTCCACTTTTTCTGATACCTGCGGTATCTATGGCTACATATTTTTTCTTATTATAGGTAAATTCTGTGTCTATAGCGTCTCTTGTTGTTCCTGCTAGTGGGGATACTATTATTTTTTCTTCGTTTAGTAGGGCATTTACTAGGCTGCTTTTTCCTACATTTGGTCTTCCTAGTAGGCAAAATTTTATGCGGTCATCTTTTTCTTCTTCTTCATTTATTTCTTTGAAATCTTTTGTTATACTATCTAGTAGATCTGTTAGTCCTAGTGAATGTTCTCCACTTACTGGTAGTATTTCTTCAAAACCTAGTTCGTAGTAGGCATAGATATTTTCTTCTCTTTTTATGTTGTCTAATTTATTTACTACTACTATTATTCTTTTACCTGATTTCATTAGGATATCTCTTATTAAATAATCATTTTGATTTAGTTCTTCTAGTCCGTCTACGACAAATAAAATTATTTCTGCTTCTTCTATAGCTATGTTTGCTTGCATGATTATTTCATTATTAAATATTTCTTTGGATATGTCTATTCCTCCAGTATCTATTAAATGAAATTTATGGTTATTGTATGTTACGGTTTCGTATATTCTATCTCTTGTTACTCCCGGTGTGTCTTCTATTATTGATATTTTTTTGCCGACTAGTTTGTTGAATATTGTTGATTTTCCTACATTTGGTCTTCCAACTATGGCTACTGATGGTATTTTCATATTATTTCATTCCTTTCTATTATTTCCTCTTCGTTTAGTATTATATCAAAAAATAAAAGAAAATACTATAGTTTTATTTTTAGTCCATTATTTATTATTTGATATGAATCTTCGTATACTATTTCTGCTTTTTCTAATATTTTTAGGTATTCTTTTTTATTTATATGGTTGTTTAATTGTAAATAAAAATTATTTTTATAGTAGTATATTTTGCTTTTATTTTTATTTGTTATGTTAAAATAATCTATTTTGTATAGTATTGGGGTGTTGGTGTGAATGGTTATTTTGATTTCTATTTCATTTGTTGGGTAGTGGTATTTTTGGGGATTTTTAATTTCTAGTATTGTTCCGTAATTGATATCTTGATATATTTCTATTATTGTTAGTCCTGATAGTTTGTATTTTTTATGTATTTTTTTTATTATTTCTTTTGTTATATTTTGTATTTCTCTACTATTATAGATGTTTATTATTTTGTCTGGTAGTTTTATTTGATAAGTATCTTTATTTGTTTTGGTTATTATCATATTTCACTTCCATAATAATTTATGTAATAAAATGAAAAATGAAACATCATTATAGATATTTCTCTATTTCATTGTATATGTCATTTTTTCCGGTTTTTGTTACACTAGAGAATAGTATAATGTCATTTTCATTTTTTAGGTTTAATTCTTTTATAATAGTTTTTTTGTTTTTTAAATAGTTATTTTTTGGTACTTTATCTATTTTGGTACATACTATTGTAACGGGTATGTTATAGTATTTTAGATAGTTGTACATTAGGATATCGTCTTCTGTTGGTTTGTGTCTAAAATCTATTAGGAGAAAGACCATTTGTAGGTTTGCTCTTGATTTTAAATAGTTTTCTATTATTAATCCAAATTTTTTCTTTAGTGAATGTCTTACTTTGGCAAATCCATATCCTGGGGCATCTACTAGATAAAATTCGTCGTTTATTTTATAAAAGTTTAGCGTTTGTGTTTTTCCCGGAGTAGCAGATGTTCTAGCGTAGTTTTTTCTATTAATGATTGAATTAATAAAACTACTTTTACCAACATTACTTCTGCCTATTAGTAGGAATTCTTTTTTGTTATCTGTTGGATATTGACTTTCTCTTACTGCTGATATTATTAATTCTATGGTATTTATTTTCATTTTTCTCACCGAGATAATTTTATCATATTATATTGGAAAATGCAAATTATGGTGGATTTTGATAGTAAAAATGGGGATATTAACGCTCTCTATCTGATAACATTAGGATGTATCTTAGTATTTCAGTTAGTGTTGTTAGGAGGGCTGCTACATAGGTAAAGGCGGCGGCTGATAACATTTTTTTGGCATCTGGTAGTTCTTCAGCGTCTAGTAGTTTTAATTCTTTTATTTGTTTTAGGGCTCTACTTGAAGCGTTAAATTCTATAGGTAATGTTATTAGTTGAAAGGCTAATATTACTAAGATTAGTAGTATGCCTATTTTTAGTAAGCGGTTTGAGAATATAATACCTATAATTATTGTTATATAACTTAGACGGGTACATAGGTTTACAATTGGTATTATTTTGTTTCTTATTTTTAATGGTTTATACTTATTTTTATCTTGGATAACGTGGCCACACTCGTGGGCTGCTACGGCTACTGAGGCAATGCTTGAACCGTGATAGATATCTGTTGATAGTTTTATTACTTTTTTACTTGGATCGTAATGATCAGTTAGGTTTCCTTTGGTTTCTAATATCATGATATTTTTTAGTTTATTATTGTCTAGTATTTTTCTGGCGGTATCATAACCGGTTAAATCTTTGTTATTTAATTTCTTTTTATGTTTGCTATATGAAGTTGATACTATTATTTGTGATGTTATGGTTAGAAGAAATCCTAGCCATATTAGTGAATTGTTTAATATTATGTTATTCATTTTTTTCCTCCTATTAGTATTATAAATTTTAAATATGGTAAAATTATGTGATTTTAGAATATATTAAATGGATATTTATTTGGTATGTCTATTTCGAATGTTAATTTTTCTTTTGTTGTTGGATGCGTAAATGTTATTGCTTTAGCAAATAGGGCTATATTTATGTTTTCTTTGTTTTTTCCGTATTTTGAGTCTCCTAGTAGGGGATGGTTTCTGCTGGAAAATTGAACTCTTATTTGGTGTGATCTTCCGGTTATTAGGTTTATTTCTACTAGTGATAAGTTGTTTTTTTCTTTTAGTACTTTGTATTCTAATTTTGAATATTTTCCTTTTTCTTTTGTTGTAGTACTACTTATATTTGTTTCTTTATTTTTTATTAGGTAGTCTTCTAGGATACCTTTTTTGGGTAGTGTACCTTTTACAACTGCTAGATAGGTTTTACAAAAAGAGTGGTCTTGGATTTGTTTACTTAGACGAGCGGATGCTTTTGATGTTTTAGCAAATACCATAATTCCTCCTACTGGTCTATCTAGTCTATGGACTAATCCTATATAGGCATCTTTGGGTTTATTTTCTTTTTTTATACGATATTCTTTTAGTATTTTTATCATGTCTATATCTTTACTTTTATCTTCTTGAACTGGTATGTTAACTGGCTTTTCTACTACTAGAAGATGATTATCTTCATATATTATATTAATTTTTGGTAACTCTTCCATATATTCCACATGGTAATATTAGGTTATCTTCGGTTATTGGTAGACAGTTTTCACCAGTTTCTATTTTACAATTTGGAAATTTTTGTTTTAAGATATTTTCAAGTGATATATGACTTATTCCTGTTGTGTAACAACTTATTAGTAGAAATGAGAAGTCTTCTGCTAATACTTTTTTTACTTTATCTAGAAGTTGGGGAAAGTCATTTTCGAATTTCCATACTTCTTTATTTGGGCCTCTTCCATAACTTGGTGGATCCATGATTATGGCTTCGTATTTTCTTTCTCTTCTTTCTTCTCTTTCTAAAAATTTTATGGCATCTTCGGTTATGAAACGGATTTTTTGATCTTCTAAGTGGCAAAGCTTCATGTTTTCTTTTGCCCATTCGTTTATTCCTTTTGAGGCATCTACATGCACTACTTCTGTTACTTTTTGGGCTGCTGCGGTCATGGTTGCACATCCTGTGTAGGCAAATAGATTTAATACTTTTATTTCGTTATGTGTTTCTTTGTATTCTTGAATTTTTTCTTCTATGTAATCCCAGTTTGTGGCTTGCTCTGGGAAGATACCTGTATGTTTGAAGTTAGTAGGGGATACTTTGAATGTTAAATTGTTGTAGTTTATGGTCCAATATTCTGGTATTTTTTTGTTGTATTCCCAAAATCCGCCTCCTTTTGTATTTCTGTGATAGTGGGCATCAAAGTCTTTCCATTTTTCTTTTTTACTCCATATTATTTGGGGATCGGGTCTTATTAAAATAATGTTTTTCCATCTTTCTAGTTTTTCTCCATTTCCTGTTTTAATACATTCGTAATCTTTCCATTTATTACTTATATTCATTTTCACACCTCTAGTTAATTATATCACTTTATTTTATAATAGACTAGGTTTTTTTAGTTTTCTATTATTAGATTACTATTGCCTATTGGTAGGTAGAAGAATGAACCTATTAATATTAGAAAGGTAGCAATTAGTAGATATTTTTCATCTTGGTTATTATTTATATCTTTATTTTTATAATTATTATAGGCGTTTAGAAAAAAGTATATGGCTATTATGATATTTAGTCTTCTGTTATAGTAGTATATTTTATTGGCTTTTTCATTTGATATACTTGGTATATTTAATAGGCTTTTCTTTTTTTCTGTTATGATATAAAAGGATATTAGGGATTTTATTATTACTAAAAAGAAGAATATGATATCTATATTTACTTCTTTTAGAAGTTCTTTTTTATTGTTATTCATATTTAATTATATAAAAAGAATGATAAAAATATCATTCAGTTTCAGTATTTATTTTTACATATTCTTCACGCATTACTGTAATTATTCTTACAATGAAGTCTAAATCTTTATCATGTAAGTATTTACAGTTTTCATTGATGTATTTCATTTTGTCTATACCTTGTTGTTCGTCATTTTTGATGTCTAATAGAGAGTTTAAATCAATTCCAAATATTTGTGCTATCTTTTTTAGTATACTGGCAGTTGGTTCTGATTTTTCAGTCTCTACTCTCGATAAGTAGTTTCTATTTACTTTTAGCATTACAGCTAATTCTTCTTGTGAAATTCCTTTGCTTTTTCTTAAATATTTTATTTTTTCTCCTAACTTCATATATTGTACCTCCGAGATTATTTTTATTATAATAAATTATTTTGTATTTGTATTGCTATGGTAATATTATTACCAGAAATGAGATAATTATTATCTAAATTTTACTTTTTTTGTGTAAAATATTTTTACTTGGATAATGTTAATTATTACTTGTTTTTTATTTGTAAAATTGCTATAATATTTATGGTTTTGTAGTTTGGACTATATTTAATTATAAATGATTTTTGTTAAAAAATTTATATTTTATGGAGGGATTTTATGATAGAAAAGGATGAATTGCAGTTATTAGCTAGAAGTCTTATGTTTGATATGAATGATAATGAGTATGAAATTTTGGAAAAAGAGTTTGATGTTATTCTTAAACAGATGGATTTGATTGGGAATATTGATGATATTGAGAAAATTAGTCCAATGACTTTTCCTTTTGATTTAGAACTTGATGATAGTTATTTAAGGGATGATGTTTATAATAATGAGATTACTTTTGATGATATGGTAATTAATGTTAAGGATTATGAAGATGATAGAGTAAAAGTACCTAAGGTGGTGGAATAATGACTAATAAGCTTATTGATGATATTAGATATGAATTGGATAATGGTAATGTTACTAGTGATATGTTATTTGAGGAAGCTGTTACTAAGGCTAAGAAATATCAGAATGAATATAATTGTTTTGTTACTATTATGAATGAAAAGGAAGAAGACGATGGTGATAGTATAATTAAGGGGATTTGTTATGCTTTGAAGGATAATATTTCTACTAAAGGGATTCTTACTACGGGTTCTTCTAATATATTGAAAGATTATGTTCCTTTATATTCTGCTACTGCATATGAGAAACTTAAGGCAGCAGGGGCTGTTCTTATGGGGAAGACTGTTCTTGATGAGCTTGCTATGGGAGGAACTGGAACTACTGGGCATACTGGGGTTGTTCGGAATCCTTGGGATAAAAATAGAATGATTGGTGGTAGTTCGGCTGGTAGTGCTGGTAGTGTTGCTCTTGGAATTGTTCCTTTTGCTATTGGTTCGGATACTGGGGATTCTATTAGGAAGCCTGCTGGATATGGTGGTGTTGTTGGTTATAAGCCTACTTATGGTAGAATATCTAGATATGGACTATTTGCTTTTGCTTCTAGTTTGGATCATATTGGGGTGTTTGCTAGGAGTGTAAGGGATGCTTGTTATGTTGTGGATGTTTTAAAGGGACATGATGATAGGGATATGACTAGTTTACCTGATGATGATAGTTGTTATGTTGATAGTCTTGATAATGATATTAGTAATAGGAAGTTATTTTATATTAATGAGATTATGGATATTGCTAGTGATAATGATGATTTTAATGGGATTATGAATAATTTTAATGAGGTTATTTCTAAGTGTAGATCTTTGGGGTTTGATGTTCAGGGTGTTTCTTTTGGAAAAGAATTACTTGAAGCTATATATCCTGTTTATAATGTTATTTCTTGTGCAGAGGCTACTAGTAATAATTCTAATTTAACGGGAATTCCTTTTGGTAGTAGAGTAGATGGTGTTGATGTAAATGATATTATGTTGAAAACTAGGACTAGTGGGTTTTCAGAACTTATTAAGAGAAGATTTGTTATTGGTAGTTATGTTCTTAAGAAAGAGAATCAGGAAAAGTTGTTTTTGAATGCTTGTAGGGCTAGAAGACTTATTGTTAATAGAATGAATGAGTTGTTTGAGATGTATGATGGGCTTATTATGCCCACTACTGGGGATGTTGCTCCTTTGTTTGATGAGGTGTGTGATAATTTTGATAAGTTATCTGATGAGTATTTGATTCTTGGTAATCATCTTATTCTTGGTAATTTTGGTGGTTTTCCTAGTATTTCTATTCCTAGTGGTTTTGTTAATAGTATGCCTGTTAGTGTTAATATAACTGGTAGAGTAAAGGAAGATTCTTTAGTACTTAATATGGCTAATAAAATAGAGAGTGTTTTGGGATGTAAAGGAATGGTGGCTAAAGATGAGTAATTATATTCCTACAATTGGTTTAGAAGTTCATTGTGAGCTTAAAAGTAATAGTAAAAATTTTAGTTCTAGTAAGAATGGTTTAGGGGATGTTAATACTAATTTGTCAGTGGTTGATATTGGATATCCGGGGGTTCTTCCATGTGTTAATAAAGAGGCTGTTCGTGCAAGTATAATGGTTGCTTTAGCACTTAATTGTAAGATTCCTAAAATACTTACTTTTGATAGAAAGAATTATTATTATCCTGATTTACCTAAAGGGTATCAGATTACGCAGTTTGGTAGTCCTATTGGTACTGATGGTTTTGTTATGATTAGTGATGCTGGTGTTATGAAGAAGATTTTTATTCATGATACACATTTAGAAGAAGATACTGCTAATATGGATCATTTGAGTAATTATTCTTTGATTGATTATAATAGAGCAGGTGTTCCGCTTTTGGAGACTGTAACTGAGCCTTGTATTAGTTCTTCTAGAGAGGCTATTCTTTATCTTGAAGCTCTTAGAAATATTTTCTTGTATTTGGATGTTAGTGATGCGAGAGCGGATTTGGGGCAGATTAGGGTTGATGTTAATGTTTCTTTGAGAAAAGAAGAGGATAGTGAGCTTGGTACGAGAGTGGAGATTAAGAATATTAATTCTTTTACTACGGTTCGGGAAGTTATTGATGTTGAAATTGAAAGACAAAGGATTATTCTTGAAGCTGGTGGAGTTATTGAGCAGGAGACTAGAAGGTATGATGAGAGTAATAAAACTACAGTGTTTATGAGGGGGAAAGCTGATGCTGTTGATTATAAGTATTATACTGAGCCTAATATTCCTCCTATTAGATTAAGAGATGATTTTATTAATGAGATTAGTAGTGTTATGCCTATACTTGAATTTGAAAGGAAATGTAAGTATATTAAAGAGTATGGTATTAGTGAGGTTGATGCTTCTACTTTGACTAAAGATAAGAGGTTATCTGATTATTTTGAGAGTATTGTTAGTAGTGGGGCTTCACCTAGGGAGACTGCTAATATATTAGTGGGATTCTTACTTGGATATTTGAATAAAAATTTTAAGTCGATTGATGATGTTACTGTTACTGGTAGTGATTTTAGTGTGATTATTAAAATGATGTGTGATGGTAAGATTTCTAATAAGCAGGTTCGTGATATTCTTACTAAGGCTTTAGATGATAATATTAATGTTCTTGATGTGGCTAAGGAAGAGGGGACTCAAATTAGTGATAAGGAAGAGATTAGAGGTATTGTTTGTGAGGTGTTTAGGGATAATCCTAAGGTTATTGATGATTATAGGGCTGGTAAGAATGTTAATGGGTTTATTATGGGGCTTATTATGAAAAAAACTGGTGGTAAGGTTAATCCTGCTACTACTAATGTGGTTCTTAGGGAGGAACTTGATAAGTTATAAAGTGAGTTGTCAACAGATGTTGTTGATAACTTTTTTCTGTTTTGGGGTATTTTTTTGTTAAAAATGAATAAAATATTAAAAAAAGTTAAAAAAGCACTTGATTAGTTTAAAAAAATGTTATATACTTAGTAAGTCAGGTGAGACAAGTGGCCAATTAGCTCAGTCGGTAGAGCACTCGGCTGTTAACCGATAGGTCGTAGGTTCGAGCCCTACATTGGCCGCCATTAGTATATTAAGACTTTACTTATGTAGGGTCTTTTTTTGTTGCAGTATGAGCCTATATAAATATAGTCTCATTACTGTTATTTTAAGCCAATGGGATTGTCTTAAAATAATATCTATTATATATAAGCTAGTTACTATTTATTTTGATGTTATTTGGTATGAATATTTTATATAAGAATGAAAAGCAAGTTATAGATAATAATACTTTGGTTGCGGTTACTATTTTAATTGCTGAGTCTAATCATATTAATAGAAAAGTAATACTTAAGACATTATCACAAATTAATCATAATTTTTATGGGAAATTGTCGGATTGTTGTGAATAATTAACAAAAATGTCATATACTTTTATATTAAATAATTAGCAAAAA
>CAYYXX010000003.1:0-45259 GCA_964475905.1 uncultured Clostridium sp.
ACTATGAAAAATTACTAATATTTCTATTAGTTATTTCATAGTCTTTATAATATATCAAATTCCTTGTAAACCCTTGATTTATAAGCTTATACAAGTCCCCCCCCCGTACAAATGTTCGCCTTTTTCCATACTATCTTAAATGTATTATAACTATTCATACAGGGCATCTCCTTTCAATTATTTACATACTAATAATATCATAAATAAAAGATATTTACAATACCTAAATTATTTTTGAGATAGATTATGGGATCTATCTTCCTAATAACTTTTTAGCAGTCCTAACCATCTGAGCAGAATAACCCATCTCATTATCATACCAAGCAATAACCTTAACCATTTGATTATCCTCATCATCAATAACTTTAGTAAGAGCCAAATCAACAATAGCCCCACAAGTAGTACCAATAACATCAGAAGAAACTATCGGATCATTAGTAACATTCAAAGTCTCATTAACATTATCCATAAAAGCCTTATTAACAAGTTCACTAGTAACCCTCTTCTTAAGATTCAAAGATAAATCAACTAAACTACCATCACTAACAGGAACCCTAATAGCACCCCCTAATAACTTACCCTCTAAATTAGGTATTACCTTTCCAATAGCACTAGCAGCCCCCGTTGAAGTAGGAATAATATTCATAGCACAAGCTCTTCCTCTTCTTTCCTTAATACCTTTCTTATGACTAACATCCAAAGTAACCTGATCATTAGTATAAGCATGAATAGTAGTCATAAATCCCCTCTCAATACCAAAACAATCATCAAGAACCTTAAGAACAGGAGCCAAACAATTAGTAGTACAACTAGCAGAAGACACAACCTCTTCACTACCATCTAAAATATCATCATTAACATTATAAACAATAGTCTTCATATCCCCCTTACCAGGAGCACTTATAAGAACCTTTTTAGCCCCCGCTAATACATGTTTCATACTAGCCTCTAACTTAGTAAACTTACCACTACACTCAAATACTAAATCAATACCCAATTCCCCCCAAGGAAGATTACTAGGATCCATCTCTTCAAAAACCCTAATTCTCTTCCCATTAACAATAATACTATTATCATCATAAGAAATATCCCTATCATATCTTCCATGACTAGTATCATATTTAAGAAGATAACTAATCTCCTCACTACTAGATAAATCATTAATAGCTACAACATCAAAAAAATCATCATCTTCCATTAACCTATAAACAAGCCTACCAATTCTACCAAACCCATTTATTGCAATTTTCATATATATCACTCTCCTATCTATATTATAAAACATTTCAATCAAAATATAAAATAATTTTACATCACTTTACACTTTTTATATCATGTAAACACCTATTAATACCATTACCAATTATCAAAGAAAGCTTATCAATAACAAAATCAATCTCCTTAGGAGTAACAATAAAATTATAATTAACCGAAGTAAGAACCTCATCAATTAAATTCTTCTTATCATTATCCGATAACTCCCCAATCATTCCCAAAATATCTCTCTTCTCTTTCATACTCAAATCCCTATTCTTAATCTTAGAAACATAATTACTCCTACTAAAAACAAGTTTATTCTTATTCATATTATCCCTAATATAAGAAATATGTTTAAATAAATAATTAATAGTATCATATACAATAACAGAAGCCTCTACTACCGTAGGAACACCAATAGCAATAACAGGAACACCAATAGTATTAAAATTAATCTCTCTTCTCCTATTCCCAACCCCACTACCGGGACAAATACCAGAAGAAGTAATCTGAATACTCTTATTAACCCTATCCATACTAAGAGAAGCCAAAGCATCAATAACAATCACAATATCAGGCTTAACCTCCAAAGTAATAGCCTTAATATAATCACTAGTCTCAATACCCGTACTCCCCATTACTCCCGGACAAAAACCAGCTACCATCCGAACCCCATCAAGAACCTCCTCACCCAAAACAAACAAATGCCTCGTAACCATCAAATTATCAATAACCTTAGGACCCAAACTATCAGGAGTACTCTTATCATTCCCAAGTCCAATTACCAAAATATTATTCTTATCACCCACAAACTCCTTAAGCACCTCAGTAAAAACATTCTCTATCTTTCTACAATTCTCACTATCCGTAGCATCATCAAACAAAATAGTTACATACTTTCCCTTATCCCTATTAAGAACCTTATAATTACTATCATCAACATCAACACTAGTAACCAATATTCCATCATAATTAGTAGTAGTAGTCTTAATATCACTATTATCCTCAATAGACTCCAATATCAAATCAGTCCTAATATTATACTTATCTAAATCAATTTCATGTCCCATATTATTCACCAATAATATTTTTTACAAAAAATGCCGAAAATATTTGCTTTTTTCCCATTTTTTTGATAAAATTATAAGTAGTTTTGGAAGGAGATGAATTTATATGGCAAATGTTAAAAATGCAAAGAAAAAAATAATTCAAATAAGAAAGACAACTTTAGCACATCAACAATTAAAATCTACTGTAAAAAATGCTATTAAAGAAACAGATAAAGCTGTAGTAGCGGGTAATAAAGAATTAGCAGAAAAATCCCTAAAAAAAGCTATTAAAGCTCTAGATAACGCTAAAGTAAAAGGTTTAGTACATAAAAATAAAGTTGATAGAGAAAAATCAAGATTAACTAAAAAAGTAAATTCAATGGAAGTAAAATAATTACTTCTTTTAATTTAATCAAAAAGCAAGATCAAACTATCTTGCTTTTAACTTAACCTTATTATAATCTCTACTCTGATAAATCATATCATTAAGCATATAACTATTAAGAAAATTATACATCTCTGTATTCTCAAAATCTCTAGCTTCCCTATTCCTATTACTAAACCTAATATTAGATAAAAGAATATCCTTAGAAATAAGCCTCTTATTTCTAATATCTACAACCCATAAAACAGGCATAACCCTTAAAATAACCCTATCATTATTCTTATATCTCTTACCATTAGATAAAACAACATACCTAAAATCAGGCGAAAAAACACTAGTCTCAATATACCTATCTTCCTTATACTCAAACTCCCTACACTTAGCATAACTCATCATATTACTATACCATTCCATCCTAGTAGCATATTCTCTACCAGTATATATAACATCACCACACTCCATAGAAATTCTAAGTAACTTCTCATTACATACAGCCCCCTGCGGATATTCACCAAAATAAACATAAGTAACCCCATTATAATTAAATAATCTATCAAATATCTCCATAGGAATTTCATCAAACTCAATAGCGGGTCTAATCCCAATATTATAATAACTATTATCAGCCCAACTAGTAGTACCATTCAAAGTAACAAACATATTATATATACAATAATTATCCCTAATAAAATAATCAGAAGTCCTCTTACCAAAAGTATCATCCTCAAATAAACCACTAGCAATAGCAAGATCACTAGAAGAACAAGTAGAACCCAAATATTTAAAAGTATTCGTAAGATTATAATTACAAATCAAATTCTTACTCTTATCAAAAATATCCCCATTAGATAATAAAGACATAACTAACTTATCTGACATAAAATCACCACTAATTATTCTATCATATATACCTAAAAAAAGAAAGAGAAAAATTCCCTTTCTACATCATATTTTCTAGGTCACTTACAGCCTTAGTCTTAGCAGAATTCATCTTTCTAACAAGCTTCTTCATATTACCATTTTTTATATTAGTATATAATGTGGCACTACAAGCAAAAGCACCAAGACCAATTAAAGCCATACCTGTCTTAGATTTCATACAATCACTCCTTTAAAAATATGATCGGTATATCAAATACCAATCATATTATTAACAAAAAACAAATAATTATACTAATTATCACCATAATAATTAATAATAAAATCTTTTAAAGTAGTTCTCCTATTATCAATATAATCATTATTAATACCATATATAAAAGAATTAGCCTCTCCTACTATAACCAAACTATTCTTAGCCCTCGTAATTCCCGTATAAACAAGCTTATTATAAAGCATTCTCTTAAAAGAACTAACAACAGGCATAATAACCATATCAAACTCACTACCCTGAGCCTTATGAATACTAATAGCATAACCATGTCTAAAATTAATAAACTTATCCGGAGTATAACTAACTACATTACCATCATAATTAATATTAATCTGATTAGTAATCCCCTTTCCATTAGAAAGAATAACCTCTTCAATATAACCAATATCCCCATTATAAACATTATTATCCGGATCATTAACAAGTTGTAATACCTTATCATACTCCCTAAAAACAACATCTCCTACTCGAATCTCTTTCTTATAATCTCTCTTAGGATTAAAAATCTCCTGAAGCATCATATTAAGCCTATCAATACCATTAACACTCTTATACATAGGAGCCAAAATCTGTATCTCTCTATCAGTATAACCCTTACCTATAGCTTTTTTAACAACTTCCCTAATATAACCACCAGTAGACTCAATATCACTACTAATAAATAAATAATCATCCCTCTTAATAAACAAATCCTCACTAATATTTTTATTCTTAACATCATAAGCCAAATTCAAAATATAAGAACCCTCACTCTGTCTATAAATCTGATTAAGCCTAATAACAGGTAAACAATCACAATCAATCAAATCCTTAAGAATCTGTCCCTCACTAACACTAGGAAGCTGATAATAATCTCCAACTAAAATAAGCTTAGTATCCCGTTTAATCCCTTTCAATAACGCCTCCATAAGCAAAGTATCAATCATACTAACCTCATCTACAATAACATACTTATCCCCTTTAGGAGAATACTCATTAGTATCAAAAGTATTAGTATCCTTATCCCAACCTAAATACTTATGAATAGTACTAGCACTAATAGAAGTAGTATCCATAAGCTTCTTACTAGCTCTCCCAGTCGGAGCCAAAAGAGCAATATCACTTTTCTTAATCTTCTTATCATTAATAATAATATTAACAATAGCCTTAATAATCGTCGTCTTCCCAGTCCCAGGTCCCCCAGTAATAATAGTAATATTATTATTAATCCCAGAATATATAGCCTTTTTCTGAATATCATCATAAACAATATCACTATTATCAATATATCTCTCAATACTAACATCACTAGTAATAGACATATCATTCAAAAAACATAACCTCTCACAAATATACTTCTCAGCCTCATAAAAATATTTCAAATAATACCTCTTATCAACATTAACAATCTTCTTATCCTTAATTAACTTACCAAGTAAATAATCAAGCTTCTCCCTAGTAACACTAACATAACTAGACAAAGCATTAGAAATATCTGATAATAACAAATAAGTATCCCCTCTATCAAAACATATATTCTTCATAATATAAATAATTAAAGCCTTTACTCTCCTATCATCATTATCATCAATCCCAATATTCTTAGCAATATCATCTATCTTAACAAAAGAAATATCATCACTATCAATAAGATCATATATATTATTATTAACCGTATCAAGAATTTTATTATTATACTTATTCAAAAAAGAAAGAGAATCATCCATATCAAACCCCATCTTAGTAAGTTCAAGCACAACCTTAGAAGTATTCTTATAATCAAGTAAAGTATCATATATCATATCAATCTTATTCTTACCAAGTCTAGGAATAACACTCAAACAATCCCTATTTTCCAAAATCTTCTCAATAGTGGTCTCATGAAAAGTATCAACTATTCTTCTAGCAGTCACTTCTCCTATCGGAAATAAATCACTAGATAAAAAAGTTACAAGCTCTTCATCTTTAGTAGGAACAACAGTATCAAAAGACTTAGTACTAAACTGCACACCATATTTATTATGTACAACAACATCACCATATAAAATATATTCCTTTCTTTCACTAAGTCTAGGAAGAACACCAGTAATATGAATCATATCCTTATCATACTCAATATTCTTATCCTTAATCCTAAAAATACCAACCATATAACTATTACTCTCATTACGAAATATCTCCTTATATAAATAACCCTTTATATACCTATCTTCCACAAAAACCACTTATTCCTTTCATTAATTAAAATTATACTACAAAGAAATAAAAAAAACTATCATTTCTGATAGTTAATTATTAAATTATTAGTTTTATACAAATAATCAATTATTTTATTAATCTTTATACACATATTATACTCATTATCATTTATCTCTATAACAGGAGGAATAACCATATAAGTAAATAAAAGTAATCTCTCTTCTTCTTTTAAAGGATAATTACTCTCATAATAATGAAACAAATCCTCAAAATCAAATTCCAAATAATGATTCTTATAAAAACTAAGTAAATCATAAATAGGATTATCAACTCTACTCTTATTCCAACTAATCAAATACGGCTTATCACTCTTAATATAGTGATCTAAATTAATATTATTATGAATATACACAACTCTCTCATTTTTATTATTCTCTATCTTTTTATACCATTTCTCAATATTATCTCTAGCAAAATAAATACTATTAAATATAATATTAATATTTCTAGCAATCAAATACGAAGAAGGAGCCATATATACCTCTTTCTCAATATAAGCAATAATACCACTATAATAATTATCTAGAAAATTAATATTATCCATAATATCCTCATATATCTTTTTATTCTTATCAATATCAACTTCCCTATAAAAAGTCGTCTTACTATGAAGAAGACCAAGTAAATGAATCATATCCATAGCCTTTTGTTCTCTAGGCTCATAAACATCATTAACATAAGGATATACCTCATATCCATTTAAAATATCCAAAGGATAAGGAAAATAATCAAAAGCCCTAGATCTCAAATAATCATAAACATCAATAATACCATCACTAGATCTATTCTTAATAACAATCTTATCATCAATTATCCTAGCAGAAGACTTAATAGTAATCTTCTCCCTAGATAAATTATATTTCCCAATTTCCTTTCTAATATCACTATTCACTAGACTTCGGAATAACTACCTTATCACCAGGCTTAATATTAGTAATATCATTATAACTTTCCAATTCTTCTTTAGAAATACCATATTTAACCAATATCTTATCAATAGTATCCTCTTCTTTAACAATATAAATATAATAAGTACTATAAGTTTCCGTATTATCTAAATTAGAAAACAAATCACTAGCAGTAATAACCTCATCATCTCTAGAATCACTCTTTATATCCATATTATCCTCACTCTTAGTATTATCACTAATAATAGTATCCACATCTATATCAACATCATTACTTTCCTGAGTAAGATCCTCATCAGTATCAAAAACAACCTCTAAATCATCAACATTAGTAACCTCTCTACTACTATCATCATCTAAAGTAATCTCCTCTTCAGGTAAATACTCAGCTTCAATAAACAAATCAATATTAACTTTCAAAGTATCATTATTAACAACATCATAATAAAAATCTTCAATATCAGCTTTAACACTACTAATATCATATCTAGGATCTAAAGTAATATCAAAAGGTAAATCAAAAGAAAAATCATCCCTATTAATAGAAGCTTCATTCATCTTATAATCCCCAGTAATATGAAATACACCAGTAACAATACCCTCTTTTTCAATTTCAATTTCCCTCTCTAAAGAAATAGAAGTAATCTCATTAACCCTAGTCTTAAATGCCAATTCTTTCTTAAATGGTACTATTTGTTTCATAATCACTCTTCCTTTCAATAAACAATATGAAAGAAATAATAAAATAGAACAAAAAAAGTACCAAAAGTACTTTTATTCTTCAATCCTAGTCTTATAATAATAAACACCATACAAAAGAGCCCCAATTCCAACAGACCAAGCAATAAACATCAAAACATCACCCGTCTTACTATTTTTATCAATCTCTTCAAGTGTCTTATCATTAGAAGTAGTCTTATCATCAACTACAGGAGTTTTATCATCAACAGCAGGAGTCTTATCAACTTCTACCCATTTAGCATATAAAGTAAAATCACTAGTAACCGCAGTAGAAAAATCATATTTATTCTTATATTCCTTATCAGTATACCAACCATCAAAAGTATACCCATCAAGCACCGGATCACTAGGAGCAGTAACTACCTCACCATTTTTAACATTAATAACCTCAGTAGAAGTACCATTATTAAAAATAACATTAAAACTATCATTAACTTTCCATACAGCATATAAAGTAATACTTCTATCTTCATTATAAGCACCATTAGCCCCATATGTAGCCCCAGTAGCATTTTTATCTTCACTCCAACCCACAAAAGTATAACCACTTCTAGTAGGAACAACACTACTCAAAGTAAGCTTAACACCCTTATTCTTATCTTGATCATCAGGCTGTCCAGTACCACCATTAGCATCATAATGAACAGTAAAAACATTCACATCTCCCTTTACATAACAAGTATTATTATAATCATCAGTACCAGCTTCAACACACTCATACCCCTTATTATTAATCTGACAAGTATTAATATTAGTATATTCACAAGTCCTCTTAGCACTACCCTTTACATAACAACTACCACTAAGTACACAATTATACCCACTATTAGCATTCTCACAAGCAGCCTTAGTAGTATAAGTACAAGAAACATTACTATTTTTACACTCTATTTCACTCTTAGTAACCAAAGACCAACTTCCACCATTACAACTAATAGAGATACTACTACTATCTCTAGCCCACACATAATTATCAACACCACCAGTATTACTACCACAAAAATAACATCCTTTTGCCTTACAAGAAGCTTCAGATTTTGCATCACTGATAGTAGTCCAACTTCCACCATTACAAGTACCACTTGGTGCAGTAGCCCATTGATAAAAATCCCCATTTGACGGTTGCCCAGAGCAATAATAACATGACTTAGTAGCAGTAGAAGTAATAGAAGTAGCTTCAACACCACATTTATTTTTATTACAAGTAGCAGTACATTTCTGAGTAAGAACATTAAGAGTTCCTGCAACACATCCACATTCATCATATCCATAATCACTAACAAGAATAGGAAGATCTAATTGGAATACATCAGAATAAGTATGTGTACAATTAATATTACCACTGCTGTCTTTACTAACCTCATATGTTGTAGAAAAAGGTTTATTCCAATCACTTATGCAATAACCATCCATATAAGTATATCCAGTAGGACAACAGTTTTTCCCAGAATTAACTAAACTATAGCCACTAGGGCATGTACTAGCGGCATAACTATCTTTCATATTACCAATACTAAAAGAAAAAATACTCATAAATACCACAAACAAAAAACTACCAAGTACAAAATTTCTTTTTTTCTTATCTTTCATATTCACACCTCTTACCTTATATATAAATAATACCAAAAAAATAATTATTTTACAAGAACTTTACACAAAAAAAGAAATATATTAAATAACACTTTTCAATATCAATATATTTCTTTTTAACTTTAATCTATATAAATAATGTCCCCTTTTAATACTACTTAAAATATCTCTGCACTTATTCATATCATTTATACACTTACAAATAAACAAATCACTCTTCTTTTTAATAAGAACTGGTCCCAAATAAAGATCCTTATAAGAATATTTTTTATATCCCTTAACAAACTTAATAACCGTATAAATTTTCCCCTTATCAAGTACCAAATCCTCATCATCAATATAATATCCAATAGTAGTCATAAACTTCCTCAAAACAAACAAATCAGTATTACTTTGAATAATAATCTTATTAACATTCTTAATCTTATAAATAGAATCCCTAAAAATATCACAAATAGTAGTAGTCCCCATACCACCAATCACAATAGTATCAATATTATCACTATCATCAATAACAGAAATACCACTACCAAGTCTAATATCAATCCTATCTTCCAATTTATATAAAGAAACATTTTTAATCACAGACCTCAAAGCATTCTCATTAATATCACTAGCAATAATTTTAAGTTCCTTATATTTATTAGCTAAATATATAGATAAAAATCCATGATCACAACCAACATCAATCACAGATTTATCATTAACATCTATAAAATTAGCCATAACCTCTAATCTTTTAGATAACTTATTCATTCAAAAAATCCTTTAATTTCCTACTTCTAGAAGGATGTCTAAGCTTTCTAAGAGCCTTAGCCTCAATCTGTCTAATTCTCTCCCTAGTAACACCAAACATTTGCCCAACCTCTTCAAGTGTTTTAGAAGAACCATCATCAAGCCCAAACCTAAGTCTAAGAACCTGCTCTTCCCTTTCAGTCAAAGTAAGTAAAACATCACTAATTTCTTCCTTAAGCATCTCATGAATAGTAAAATCCTCAGGAGACATATTACTCTCATCAGGAACAAAATCCCCCAAATGAGAATCCTCTTCCTCCCCAATAGGAGTCTCTAAAGATACCGGATCCTGAGCAATCTTAATAACCTCTCTAATCTTATCAGGAGTCATTCCCATCTTAACAGCAAGTTCTTCATCCGTAGGTTCCCTATTAAGTTCCAAAGTAAGTTGTCTTTGAAATCTAGATAACTTATTAATTGTCTCAACCATATGCACAGGCACCCTAATAGTCCTAGCCTGATCTGCTATTGCCCTAGTAATAGCTTGTCTAATCCACCAAGTAGCATAAGTAGAAAACTTATATCCCTTATTAGCATCAAACTTTTCAACAGCTTTCATAAGTCCAATATTACCCTCTTGAATTAAATCAAGAAATAACATCCCTCTACCAACATATCTTTTAGCAATAGAAACAACAAGCCTTAAATTAGATTCAGCAAGTCTATTCTTAGCCTCCTCATCACCACTAGCAATTCTTTCAGATAATTCTGTTTCCTCATCAAGAGATAAAAGACTAATTTTACCAATTTCTTTCAAATACATACGAACAGGATCATTAATAGTAAGTTCTTTAGCAATATTATTATCTTTTAATATTTCCTCTAAATCACCACCATCATCCTCACTATCCTCATCCAAATCAGCTTCCGATACAACACTAATATCATTTTCCATAAGAGCATTATAAAGATCATCAAGTAAATCACTACCAATCTCTAATCCCTTTAACTCTTCTGCTAATTCCTCATAAGTAATAAAACCAAGTTCTTTACCTTTCTTAATAAGATTATTCTTTCTTTGTTCAAAATCTTTAATTTCTGATACCATTTCTACTACCTCCCCTTATCTCCATAATCTCCATTGATATCTTTGCCTGTTTCAAAGGATCTTTCTCTTCTTTCAATCTTTTGTTCAAATTTCTCACTCTCTCCTCTTTATGATACTCATTTATAACAAAAATATAATCCTCAATCTCTTTTTCTAAAAAGTCCTCTTTAATATTCATAGCAATAATATCTTGGAGGGTTTTAAGTATCCCTTCTCGATCAGATATATAACTAATAAAATCAGCAATATTTATTATACCATATTTATGAAAATAGTAAATAATTTCATTAGATAATTCCCTAATATTATCATCAGGAAAATACCCAACCCTATTCTCAACCATATTAAGTACCCTCTTATCAATCAACATATAATAAATAAGATACTTCTGAGCCATATCATACTTATTATATTTAACTTTAGGCTTAATATCCAATACTCTTTCACTCTTATTAGTAGTCCTATATTCATTCCTAATACTTAGATATTCATTCTTAATAGCCTGATATTCAATATTAACACTATCAGATAACTTCTTCAAATAAATCTCTACTACAATATCATCTTTCTCTTTACTAAGCTCCTTAAGAAAACTATTAACATAAGAAGAAACATCATAAGAACTACTAAAATCCTTATTCTTCTTCAATAACTCCATCTTATAATCAATAATAGAAGTAGCATTATTAATCTGAAATAAAAAAGCCTCTTTCCCCTCTTTAACAATATATTCATCAGGATCCATCTTATTAGGAAGCCGAACAACCTTAATACTAATACCAGTATCCTCTAAAACCTCAATAGCCCTACTAGTAGCTTTCTCCCCAGCCTCATCACCATCAAAACACAAAATAACACTATTAGTCATATTCCTAATAATATTTCTATGTTCCTTAGTAAGAGCAGTTCCCATTGTAGCCACAACATTATTAATACCAATAGTACTAGCCCTAATAACATCCATTTGTCCTTCCATTATTATAACAAAATCATTCTTCTTAAGCCTCTCTTTAGCAATATGATAATTATATAATATCATACTCTTCTTAAACTTATTAGTCTCCTTAGTATTAACATACTTAGAATCATTCTTAGTATTATAAATTCTCCCAGAAAAAGCCACAGTTCTACCATTCAAATCATAAATAGGAAACATTATCCTATTAATAAAAATATCATTACCATTATCATTAGTAATCCCAACCTCAACAAGCTTATCAATACTATACTTCTTATTAACCAAATAATCAGTAAGAGATACCCTCTGTATAGATAATCCAATACCAAATTTCTTAATAGTATCCTTATCAATATTCCTCTCTTCTAAATAGCCAATAGCATTCTTACCTAAACTAGTAAATAAACTATTCTGATAAAACTTATTAGAAATATCATATATATCAAAATACTCATCCCTAACATGATCATTAGAAATAACATCATTCCCAATCTTAATTCCAACCTTATCACCAAGTAACCGAACCGCTTCAGCAAAAGAAACCCTTTCTTTTTCTTTGACAAAACTAAAAACATTCCCCGTTGCACCACAAGCAAAACAAGTATATATCTGCTTACTAGGACTAACTACCATACTAGGATGATTATCATTATGAAAAGGACAAATACCCACATAATTATTACCCTTTTTTGTAAGATTAACATATTTAGATATAACATCAACAATATCAGTTTTATCCCTAATCTCATTAATCAATTCATTACTGATATATGCCATATAATACCACTTCCTTACAAAAAGCCAATATAATTATATAACAAAACTCCATCTTTGTAAAGATTTTTTAAATAAAACACAAACTATCTAGCAAAACCATAAACTTTCCCATTCTCTAAAGAAATCCCCTTATAATAAAACAAATCACTAACCGTTACAAAAGTATACCCCATATCTTTCAAAGCAGGAATAATAATCTCTAAAGCATTAGAAGTCGCACTATAAATATCGTGCATAAGTATAATATCCCCATCTCTTACTTTATTAACAACCCTATTACTAATTCTCTTAGAATTATGATACTTCCAATCCAAAGTATCAATATCCCATATTATAATAGGACAATTAGCAATCCTCTTAATCCTATTATTAAAAGAACCATAACTAGGTCTAAGTAACTTAGGATACCTCAAAGTAACATCAAAAATAAGATTCCTAGTATCATCAATCTCCCTCCTAATAACACTATCATCATATTTAGTAAGAAGAAGATGATTAAAAGTATGATTACCAATCTCATTACCACCATTAACCATCCTCTTAAGAATATACTCATTTTTCTCTATCCTACTCCCAAGAACAAAAAAAGTCCCTACAGCATCATACTTCTCCAATATATCAAGCACCCTATTAGTATTATAATTAGGACCATCATCAAAAGTAAGAGCAACAAGCTTATCACCATTAGACCTACTCTTATTAATAACAAAATCATAATCAAAATAAGGATCATCCACCCTATTTACCACACCATTTTTAATATCAACCAAAAAACTATCAACACCCCTATCAAGTAAATTACCATCAAAAGCATACCTATAAAAAGATAAATAATAACTCCCATCAACATCAACATAATCATAATCAATCAAAACATTATCCCCACTAATAATATAATCATTCAAATAATCATTAATATATCTATCAACATAATCATTATCAAAAAAAGGATAAATAATCTCCTTATTATCATCAAACACCTCAACATTAGTAATATCCCTATTATCATACTCAATTACCAAAACAATAAAACAAACAATAATAGCAGGTAAAATAAAATATCTATATTTCATAAAATCACCTAAAATATAATATGAAAAAAGACTAAAAATATTAGTCTCTAATATCAATACCATCAAATTTAACATCAATAAACTTCTTACTAGATAAATAATCACATAAATGAACAAACCTCTGATACTTATCCTTAGGAACAGGAAGAACACAATTACCATTATAATCCTTATTCCAAATACCCATATGTGAAGAAATAACCCTAATAAGTAAATCAAACTCATCATCATTAAGAGATAACTCACTTCTATACCTCTTAATCAAATCACACACAATCAAAGGATGATCAACCCTAGTATACATCTCCTTTTCAATTCCACACTTACAACCATCATGCAAAATAATAGCCATAATAATAATATCTTTCTCACTATCATTAAAATTATTAAGACCACTATTATCAAGCAGTTCCTTAGCAATCCTAGTAGCAACCTTAGTATGCTTAACAAGTCCAGAACTACTAGAAGCAAACAAAGGATGATACTTACCAGTACTAGAAGCAGGAATCTCAAAAAAATACAAAGGAAGTTTATCAACCAAAAACTTTATATCCTTTCTCTTCTTATCATCCTTAATATAAGAATATTCCTTATCAAAATAACTCACCTTATCCATAAACATCACTTCCTAACCTTAACAATAGTAGTAGCATAAGGTATTACTATCTTCTCTCTATCAAAAGTATCCTTAACTATCCTAAGAAACTCTCTTTTAACAGTAAACCTACCACGAGCATCACAACTAATATCAACCAAATACCCAATAGAAAACTCCCCAAATTCATCAATACCCAAAAGCTTATATTCCACTACATATTCAATTTCCATAACCCTATCCCTAATTTTCTCCAAAACACATTCCAATCTATCAATATCCATATCATAAGATACATTAATCTTAATAAACAAATCACAACCAGATAAATTATAATTAATAACCTCACTAAAAGAAGAATTAGAAATAGACTTAACTTCTCCCGAAGCACTCTTAATTTTAGTCGTCCTAAGCCCAAGCTCAATTACCGTACCAGTAAAATCATTAATAGTAACCAAATCTCCTACAGCAAATTTATTATCAAATATAATAGAAACACCCGCTAATAAATCCCGAACAAGATCCTGAAAAGCAAGACCAATAACCGCCGCAAAAACTCCTAAAGAAGCAATAATACTAGTAGTATCAACTCCATATAACTTAAGAATACCAAGAAAAACAAATATAAGAATTAAATACTTAAAAATATTCCTAAATAAATTAATAACAGTATCTCTTCTCTTATCCTTACCACGAATATGCTTATGCTTAATCATCATCCTATTAAACAAACTATTAACAATTAAATTAATAACAAGACCAATAGCAATATATACTAAAGGCAAATAAAACTTATAATTAGTAACAAAACTAACAAACTTATCCATAACACACCTCACCTACCAATATACATAATTATACCACACTATCAAAAATCTTTAACATAATTTCATTAGAAATATAAATATATTCCCTATTAATTTTAAGATAACCATTATCCAATATTAAATAATTATCCATAACCAAATCCTCTATATCATAAACTTCAATTAACTCCTTACCAAACTTACTCTTAAAAGTATTAAGATTAATCCCCTCTAATTTTCTAAGTCCCAGCATAATCTCATTCTCCATACAAATATTCCTATCCTCATACTGCCTACTATCCTCATAAATACCATCTAAATACTTACGCAAATTCTTAGTATTAACAATCCTCTCATTCGCAATATAACTAGTACTAGATAAACCAAAACCATAATACTCACAATTATTCCAATACACCAAATTATGCTTAGACATATAACCATCTTTAGCATAATTACTAATCTCATAATGAATATAACCATTATCTTCAAGAGTAGACTCTATATATTTATACATTTGATAATCCAAATCCTCATCAATATTAAGAGTACCATTTATCTTCAATATCGTATTATCCTCAATCATCAAACTATAAGTAGATATATGCTTAACATCAAGAGACAGCAAATAATCAATATCCCTCTTAAGAATATCAATATCATCATAAGCAGCATATATCAAATCAATATTAATATTATCAAAATACTTATAAACAAGCTTAACCTTATCAAAAACCTCATCCCTAGTATGAGATCTACCAAGTAACCTAATAACATCACTATCAAAAGACTGAACACCAATACTAACCCTATTAACCCCATAATTTTTCATTATTTTAAGCTTATTATCACTAATAGACTCAATATTACATTCAAAAGTAAACTCATATTCACTACTCAAATTAAACATACCAATAATACCAAAAAGAACCTCCAACTCATCATCAGATAAACAACTAGGAGTCCCCCCACCAATATAAATAGTAGAAACCAACTCTCCCCTATATCTATTCTCAATCTCCAACTTCAAATTCATAAGATAACTATCAATATATTTCTTATCATAAATAATCTTACAAAAATCACAATAAGTACAAATACACCTACAAAAAGGAATATGAATATAAATAGACATCAATACCACCATTCTTAGAATAACACAATAAAAAAAATTTTTCAATGTATAAAAATAAAATAAATAAACATAATATAAATGGTGAAAATATGAATAATATAGATATAAGAAAATACATAATAGCAAACTTCAAAGATAATACCGAAGAAGAAATAAAATCCGCAATCGAAGACTCCATATCCTCACATGAAGAAGATCCCCTAATAGGATTAGGAGTCCTATTCGAACTCCAATGGAACATGAGCAATATAGAAGAAAAAAATAAAATAGTAACAAATATCAAAAAAGGTATGTAACCCAAATATTACATATCTTTTTTTACTATAAAAAGTTCAAGAAGAGCCCTACCATCAGCATTCCCCATTTTAATAGCCTTATCAATATCCGAAAGAGAAGCCAAATAACCAATCAAATCACTCTCACTATACAAATAAGCATCACTAAGTAAATACTTAACCCTATAAACACTCTTAAACTCCAATATCTTAGCAATATCCTCATTAGATTTACCACTATTATAAAGCCTCTTAACCTGAAACAACAACCTAATCTGATTAGCAATAACCGCTACTATCTGACTAATATCCATACCATTATCAACAAAATTATAATAAAGTTTCATTGCCCTATTACTATCATTCTTAAGTATAGCATTAACAAGAGAAAACACCGTATCATTAATATTCTCATCAACAAGTAAAGAAATACTATCCCTCGTAATAACCCTACTTTCAAAATTATATAACATAAGCTTATCAAGCTCATTAACAATATTATCAATATTATTACCACATCTATTCAAAAAATAACCAACATCAATAGAACTAATCATATACTCCCTATCAGAAACATAATTCTTAGTAAAATCACTCAAATACTCATTAGTAATTTCCATCTTCTTAATAATACCCTTATTCTTAATCAATTTAACAAGCTTACTCCTACTATCAATAGAAGAACCATTATATACAAAAATCAAATAACTATTACTATTATAACTATCAAAATAATTCTCAAGTTCTAAAATATCCATACCCTTTTTAGAAGAAAAATAATAATCACAATCAATAACAATAAATTTATAAAGATCAAACATCCCAATAGTAGAACACTCAACCACAATATCAGATACACTCTCAATACCAAAATAAATAGTCTGCGACTCAATATTCAAAGACCTCTTAAGACTATTAATCTCATTATTAATAAGAGCCTTATCATCACCATATAACAAATAAAAATTACTCTTTTTCATAACATTAACTCCTCATCACTATTAAAATTATATAATAAAACAAAATCTAAGTAAAGAAAAAACTGCCAAAGCAGTCTACTTAAATTTAACCTGATTAGCAGTTATATCAAAACTACCAACAAACAAACTATCAACCTCATATCCCTGATCAACATTAATATTTTGAAGCCAAATAATAACCATATAATTATTAGTACTATTATTCAATAAATAATCAGAAGAAGCAATCATAACACTACCACTCTTAGGTAAAACTCCAGTTCCAATTTTACTATTATTATCATCATAAATAGCATACCTCAAATTTCCCTCTTCAAAATCATTCCTATCAACCTTAATAAAAATATCCAAATTTTGATCTAAAGTACCACTACTACGAACAGAAAACCTCTTTTTATAAACACCAAAATTAGAATTAATACTAGGCTCATTACAAGGAATTAAACCAGTACTATTAATAACATCCCCATCAATATAATTAATAGCCAAAGTACCCGCTACAACCCTTGTACTATCTTCTTTTTCCCTAGAAAGAAAAGAAAAATAAGTAAATGTTATCCCAACAATCATCACAATCAAAGTAAGTACTAAAACAATCAAATAAAATAAATCATTTCTACTTTTACTATGCACATATATCACCTAGTATAATAATAACAAAATTACAAAAAAAAAGCAATAGAAATATTGCTTTTAAATAAATTCTAAGCTTCACCAGTAATATTAGTAGATCCCGGTAAATCAACATGGATAGTACCCTTAAATACTGCACCTTGCTCTGCATTATTAGCATCTTCTGCTTCATCAAGCCATATAAACAAACGATATTTCTTAGAAGCACCATTACCAGCTAATTCAATAGTAGAATTAATATCATCACTAAGAATACCAAAACCATCAGTATCATAATTCATAGTACCCTCATATACTTGAGTACCATTACCATTACCAGACTCACTTGTTCTATCAAATAAAACAAACTTCAAATTAGTAAATCCAATTTCTGCTGGAACAGTAACTTCTTCTACTACTTCTTCACCCTTTAATGCAGTAGGCTTAATATAAGCAATCAAACTTACAGTATTATCACCATTATTAGTAAGAGTAAAATCATAATAACCACATGTAGTATAATTCTTATTATCTTTACAAGCTACATAAGGAATATCATCATTACCATCTTCTCCACCTTTATAAGTTTCTCCCTCTAAAGCTCTAGTCAAAGTCCTCATAGCCATACTTTTCTCAGAAGGAATTAAACCATTCATTTCAATTTTATCTCCCTCTTTAAAAACAATCTTAACTGAAGCCGCATTAACAATAACAGCCTCATCAGGACTCTTAGCATTAATAGAAAAATACGCAAATGAAGCACCTATAATAGCCACTATCAAAGTAAGTACACCAATAACTCCAAAAAATATTCCTCTCTTATCTTCTCTTTCCATAATAATAATTTCCTCCTCTCTTCTATCATAATAATCATATCAAAAAAATAAAATAAAATCAATAACTTTTAAATAATAAATAAAATTTTATACAAATAAAAAAAAATAGAACCTAAGTTCTACTAAAAATTAATAAGAGTCAACATTAATCTTAACAAGCCTATTATCTTCACCAAAAGAAGCAGCTTGAACTATAGTTCTAATAGAATTAATAGTCTTACCACCATGTCCAATAATTCTAGGCATATCATCACTAGACACCATAACCTCAATAAGTATAGTATTCTCTTCGTTTGACTCAAATTCTTTTACTGATACCGAATCAGAATCACTAACCAGATTCCTAATAATAAATTCTGTAAGTTCTACCAAATTATTCATTATTTACCCTGTTTCAAATTATGATATTTTTCCATAATTCCTGCTTTACTAAACAAATTCTTAACAGTATCAGTAGGTATAGCACCATTATTAAGCCACTTAATAGCAACTTCTTCATTTAATTTAATTTCCGCAGGTGTTTTAAGAGGATTATAAGTACCAATCAAATCAATAAATCTACCATCTCTTGGACTTCTAGAATCCGCTACTACAACACGATAAAAAGGTGCTTTCTTTGCTCCCATTCTCTTAAGTCTAATTTTAACTGCCATTTCATTCCCTCGCTTTCTCTAATAATTCTATCATAAAATATATATAGTGTCAACCATTTTTTGTTACATATATTTTCTATATATTTAGACACAAGTAAACAAAACCTCATAATCATCTAAAAGATCAACAACAAATAATATACTACAATATATCATATTAAAATCAATTATAATTAAAACTAAAAATTTGCCTCCAATTTATCAGAATTAGCTCCAATTAACTCAAACCCAATAGCTCCACTAAATGACTTAGAATAATCATCAGATTGCCCACTATTAGTATCAGTAAGCCAAATAGCAAAATAATAAGTAACATTACCACTACTAGTAATAGATACATTACTAGAATTCTTCTTAAAATAAACAAGAGTATTACTACTATTAGATACAGTCATAACATCAGTAACAGCATTATAACTACTATCAAATATCTGATATCTTAAATTATTAGTAGTATAAGAAGAACTAACCGTTTTAACATAACCATACAAAGTCTCAGAAGAAGAACTATTAGATAACTTAACCGTATATAAAGAACAAACATTATAATTATTTTTATCAACACAACTATTTCTAATAGCCGTACCAACCCTACTATCAAGAAGAGGTACCATATTACTAGACTCCTTAACCGTAGTCAAAGTCAAAGTAGTATTAACACCATTCGCAGTAGCAAAAGTAAAATTAGCAGAACCACTAGCCAAAATATAAGCATAAGTAACACTAGCAGTCAAAGTAATAATTAAAACTACTACCAATATACAAACAAACAATTTATTAAATCTACCATCTTTCACATTAACCACCTACTTCCAAAACAGCAGAACCATTATTAGATCCATCCTTAATACCATCAACATTAGCAGTAATCCCCTTACCAAAAGGTGTTCTAAAAGTAATAGTAGCAGAAAAAAGCTTTCCAGCATCAGTAATATCCTGTGGCATATTATTATCACTAAGCCATAAAAGTAATACAAACTTCTTAGAAGTACTACCCCCATCACTAGCTTCATCAAGTACAAAATTATTTCCTAAAGACAACCCACTAGAATTATTAACATCAATATGTGTAATATCCTTATATACATTATTATTATCATCAAAAATCATATAACTTAAATTTTCTATACCATTCAATTCAAAATCAATAATCCCCTCAATCTCTGTAGAAAGATCATAATTAAAAACCTCTAAACTATAAGCCAAACAAGCACCATTACCATCATCATCTATACATTCTCTCTCATAAGCAATATTAACATCCTGATCCCTAAGTGGAATAATCTTATGACCAGTATATAAAGGAGAAACACCAAGTCCAATTCTAACACTACCAGCAGTAGCAAGAACAGCATCTTGTTTACTTCTCTGAGAAACCGAAAAATAAGAAAAAGTTACACTAAGTAAAAAAATAAACATACTAATAACAGAAAGACCAAGCATAATTTTATTAACTCTATTTCCCATCAATACCATTTCCTTTCTATTCAATTATCTCTACTTTTCTTCTACACTCATATTAATATTACCATAATTAATAAATAATTACAAGCATTTTATCAAAAAAAATTCTTACCTAAAACAAGTAAGAATTCTATATAAATAATAACTAATTATTATCTACATACATAGCTCATATTATATATAAGTTTACAAAATTTAACTACCAAAACTAAAGATTATATAACAGATTTAATATTTCATCAATCTATCTTTTATAAATCAGCAAAATCTAAATACTCAGCATATTTATAATCAATAATTTGCCCATTTTCAGTTTCTTTATAACCCCTAAATTTATGCGACCATTCACTAAGTTCATTAGCATTATAGCCCTTTAATTTATTTTTAACAAAACTTAAATTTCTAAGTTCCTCTACTGTAAATATTCCCTCATCATATTGAGCATTTACCATAAAATTAGTACTAACATCAGTAAAATCTAGCTTAATATAATTATTTCTTAACATAAAATTATATAAATCATTTCTATTATCTACTACTGGCCCATAAGGTAAATGAGCATATTTTAAATTAGTTATAGAAGTGCCACAATCTTTATAATTATAAAAATCAATAGCAAATAAATTTTTCATAAGTGCTGTTTCACATAATTTATTATTTTTTAACATATATAAAATAGTATTTATAGTTTTATAAAGTTCCCTAAATGGTAAAATATTAAGTATCTTATAATAATCTTCCTTAGAAAAATTATCCTTTTGTCTCTCAAGTAACTTTACAATATAATATGGATTTTCATTTAAAATCATATAAGTATTTAAATACTCCCCTTGTGGTATTGAATCATCATTTTCATACCTAACAATACTTTTCTTAGACCATCCCAATATTCTAGAAAATAATTCTTGAGATAAATTCAAATTAATTCTTATTTCTTTTATTTTTTCAAAAGATAAATCAAACAATCCCAAATAAGCATTATATATATTATACATATCATTATTAAGATTATCATTAAGTAATACAGAATCACAATAAGGACAATACCTTACTTCTTCACAAACCATAAAATTCTTTCCACGATAAGTATAATTATTCTTCTCATTTCTTATTATAGGCTTAACATCTTTATCACACCCATAACAATATTCTAATCTTCCCATCTTAATTACCTCCATTATCTATATGAAACGATAGACACAAAAGTCCTCTGTTATTTATAGTTAATTTAATATATACTAATTTCCTATTTATTATTTTTTTAAACTCATATATTTCAGTATTGTAGTCTCTCCTACTATCTCTATCCTTACTAATTCTAAAACAATTATCTAGTTTTAATTCTTTTACATGATCCCATATTTCTTTTTCTTTAACAATTCCAATATCCAATAGTGCTTGCCTAGCATTAACAATTTTATTATTATATTCTACACTTCTATAACCAACAAAATAAACATTGTTATTATCTATTTCTTTATTAGCCATCTTTAAAAATGTATTAACTGCTGATAAATCTAAAGTACTAAGCATGCACCCAACTCCTTCTTGCCATTACATTATAGCATGTTTTTAATATTAGTGTCAACTGTCTCTATATATTTTTTTTTATAAAAGATAGCACTATTTCGTAGCACTATCTTTAACTTAATTTTTTATAACAAAATTATAGGCATCTCGTACCATATCTTCTATTTCATAGTTACTATGCCAATTTAATTTTTCTCTAGCATAACTAGCATCAGCATAACATGATGCTACATCACCTTTTCTTCTTTCCACTATTGTATATGGAACTTTAACATTATTTACCTTTTCAAAAGCATTAACAATTTCAAGTACACTATAACCATGTCCCGTACCTATATTAAAGGCATCAATACCCTCATTTTTAAAAGTCCATTCAATTGCTTTAATATGAGCTTTAGCTAAATCAACCACATGAATATAATCTCTAACACCAGTACCATCTATCGTATCATAATCATTTCCATATACACTTAATTGTTTCAATTCCCCTGTTGCCACTTTAACAATATAAGGCATCAAATTATTAGGAATATCATTAGGATTCTCTCCTATCAAGCCAGAAGGATGAGCACCTATTGGATTAAAATACCTAAGAAGTGCTACATTCCATTTATTATCTGATATGTATAAATCATGTAATATTTTTTCATTTACTATTTTTGTTTCCCCATATGGATTAGTAGCATGCTTTATTTCTAAATTTTCAATTATAGGTAATATCTCTGGTATACCATATACCGTAGCACTAGAAGAAAACACAATATTTTTAACATTATATTTATTCATAACTTCACATAACGATAATGTACTTACAATATTATTTCTATAATACATAAGTGGTTTATCTACCGACTCACCTACAGCTTTATAACCCGCAAAATGAATAGTGGCACCTATACTATGCTTAGAAAATACTTCTTCTAACAATGTTTTATCACAGACATCTCCCTTATAGAAAATAAAATCTTTTCCTGTTATTTCTTTTATTTTATCAACTACTTCAATTTTAGAATTATATAGATTATCTATAACCACTACTTCATATCCATTATTAAGTAATTCAACCACAGTATGGCTACCAATATAACCAATACCACCAGTAACTAATATTTTCATAACTTCCTCCTAAGTAAGTATTTGTGCAAGACCATTAACTGTTGTAGTATTATATATTACATATCTTGGCACTTTAAATTTATTTACATTCTTAGTAACTTTACTATTACCACCTTTTAAAGCCATAGTAAATCCAGCTTCTTTTAATGCTTCGATTGCATGACCATTATATTCATAAAACGGATAACAAAAATACGTTGTATTATTTAAATTTTCTCTGCTCTTCTTTAAATCTTCAACTAGTCTATTTTTATCATAACATAAAAGAGCTGACCTTCCTTCACTACACTCACTAATGTTATGTAAATCCCAAGTATGAGAATGAAGTTCCAAATTATCAGAAGCATAGTCACTAACTGGAGCTAATGAACCAATTAAAAACAAAGTTCCCATAACATTATACTTTTCTAATATAGGTATTACCCTATAAACAAACCAGCCATCATCAATAGTAATAGCAACTGACTTTTTAGGTAAATTTATCTTACCATCAATAAACATTTCTAATTCCTTCATTGTTATTGTATAAAAACCATTTTCAGAAATATATTTCATATGACTATCAAATTGAGTATCAGTATGACATATAGAAGAAGGTTCACAAAGCTTATCCTCACCTGCTTCTATATTTATAACAAAATGATAGTTGAGTACAGAAACATCATTTGCTATTTCATCACTACTATTTAATTCCTCTACAACATTGCATTCGTTCTTATAAATATACACAAGTTTATTATCAAAAGTAATATAATATTTATCTTCATCATCAATAATTATAGGCCTTTTTTCTTCATTATCTATTACATAATAAGTATTTTCATCAACATAAAGTTTTACTTTTTCATTAATAATAGCACTTCTATTAAATGGAATATAATTATCATATCTATTATTACCTTTTATTTCTTCCGTTTTAACAATATCAGTATATTTAATATACAGATCAGAAAACCTCAGTTTAAAATATTCCTTGTCATAATTATCGGAAATAGTATCAAGTACTAAATACATGCCTTTAGTAACATTACCAATTTCATTTCCATTAACATCATATAGCAAACATTCCTTATTTGTTATAACGTATTCATTATAACTCGCCTTAATTTTTTCTAACCTTTCTGTCTTTTCAATTTCTATTTTTTTCATATATTGACTTTGAAAATGATCATATAAAAACATCCCACCAATTATAAGCAGTAACAAGCTAAAAATTAAGATCATTATTTTTTTTCCTTTAGCATTTTTTCGCACGTCGAGTAAACGATTTCCATTCTCTTTCATATTTTTCCTCTTTTCTTTAATCTTTCATTTGTGAGGGTGAAAGAAAACTATCGCTCCTCACAGAACCGTACGTGCGTCTTTCTCGCATACGGCTCTTTGTAATAATCTTTGAAACTACCAAAGTTGAAAACTAATTTTAGGTTTAATTATTGGATTATATTTCATAATTCCATCTAACTTGGACCAACTAATTTTTCCTCTTTGACTTCTTCTGCTTAACCATTTCTTTAGTACTTTTATTACAAAGTTGTATATATTACTTAACCATCTAAAGTTTCCACTGATACCATAATAATTATATAGTCCTGTTAACTTCTTATTTAATTGTTTTATTAAATCTTCTGGTTTTGTTGTTCTATTTATCTTAACAAAATCTAGTATTGCTTTATACTTTAGTTTTGACTTTTTCTTAGATGTTACACAATCAACTTTGTAATATCCATTTCTAGTTTTACCATTTGAAATGGTAAATCCTAGAAAGTCAAATGTGTTATTTTCTTTTGAGTTTCTACCAAATGAGAATATCTTTGTTTTAGTCGGTTCAACTTCTAAGTTGAACTGTGCAAACCTTTTAATCAACATTTGATAAAACATTTTAGCATCTTCTTCATATTGAAACATACCTACAAAGTCATCTGCATAACGAACTAGTTCTGCAGTTCCTTTGCATAACTTTCTGAATTCCTTATCAAACCAATTATCTAATACAACATGTAAGTATAGATTAGCAAGTATTGGAGAGATTACCCCACCTTGTGGTGTTCCCTCTTCGGTTTCCTTATATTCATTATTTTGCGTATATCCTGCTTTTAGGAAACGCCTAATAAGTTCGATAAAATCTCTATCTTTTATTACTACTTTAAGCATTCTTAATAATATTTCGTGGTCTACATTATCAAAGAAACCCTTTATATCTGCTTCAACTATATAGTTTACTTTTTCATTCATTATAGTTTTATCTATTTTATTTATTGCTTGATGACAACTGCGATTTGGTCTAAATCCATATGAGAAGTCTTTAAAGTATCTTTCAAATATTGCATTTAATATTTCAGCCATTCTTGCTTGCACCAATTTATCTTCATAACTTGGTATTCCAAGTGGTCTTGTTTTACCATTTGCTTTTGGTATTTCTACTCTTCTTACAGGTAATGGTCTATATTTATGCACTTTCATTCTTTCTACAAGTTTCTCCAAATTATCTTTTGCATTTATGCTATATTGTGCCTTATCAATTTTATCAATTCCTGTTGCTTTAAAGCCATCTTGTTTTTCATGTAGTTTATATAAACTATGAGCGTCAATATATCGCATTAGACCTTGCACATTTGAATATTTATCTAGTTGCTTATTTATTTGTTTCTCCATATCTGAATATTGTTTTAGCATTTTATCCCACCTCTCTGTGTGTATTTTCTGTTCCTTATTCAGAAACGATTATTACACTAATCCCTTTGCTCCATAACCTACCACATTATATCATCGCTACTATGGATTAGTCCGACTTCTTATAAATCATTTATAAACCTCTAGTTTTACCTATCTTTAAGACCTCACAGCCAGTTTATATTAAACCTTAATATTGGTGTTTTAAACCTTCAATATATTGGAATTTATAAGACCTCACGGGTATCGTAATTGTATTATGTTTCTCTCGAAATATTCTAAAGACCCCGATGGAACCTACACATTCTTGTCATTATCGTTTGTGTATTGCTGCCTACTATGTATATGAGCATATCGGCTTCCATTTGATGTGATTAACGAGGCTCAATATCTTAGGGCGGTGTCGCACCTATTCCTCTAGAAACTCCTAACTCCAACGCTTAAACCTAATCTCACGATTTCGGCTCCATGGGTTAGTACTAACTCCTGACCTGGTTTATTAGGTTGGTTAATCTCCAACTATACAACTATGACCGAACCGTCGCACCATACAATTTCACTCCTCAAAAATTATTCTTACTAAAATATTTATCATCATCCAATTTATTACGCCATTTTTCTATCATATATTCTTCCTCATTTTTGAATCTTTCTTGCTTTTCTTTAGTAACTTCATAGCCTCGACTTCTGGATTCATAGTGAAACATTTCAACATTAGATAAACATACATTATAATATCCTTTTTCCAATACTTTCAAACATAAATCAACATCATTTAAAGCCACTTTAAGATTTTCATCAAAGCCACCAACTTCCAAAAACTTACTCTTTTTAATCAACATACAAGCTGCCGTTACTGCTGTATAATCATATGGCATTGTAAGTCTCCCAAACAATCCCACATCATTATAATCATATGGAACAAATACATGCCCCGCAATACCACCATAACCCAAAACCACACCAGCATGTTGTACTTTTCTATCAGAAAATAACAATTTTATACCTACACATCCAACATGTTCTTGACAAGCATATCCAACCATTTCATCTAAGAAACAACCATCTGCTACTTCAGTATCATTATTTAAAAATAATATGTACTCACCAGTAATTTCCTTCACTGCCATATTATTTAAATATGAATAATTAAACTCACCATCAATTTTTATTACCTTGAAATTATCATAAATATTCTTATAAAAACTTAATACTTCAAAGGTTTCTTCTTCCACACTACCATTATCTATTACAATTATTTCAAAATTTTCATAATTCATTTTTTTATATAAAGACTCTAAACAAACCTTTGTAATTTTCGATTTATCTTTCATTGGAATTATTATAGAAACTTTAGGATTATTATGCTTGTATTTTACCAAATAGGTACTAACTTTAGGATTATCATACACCTCAGCGCATATACTTCTTCTTTTAAAAGTATCTTCCAAAGCTCTCTTACCAGCAATATAAGCATATGATTTATTGCCCAAATATCCCGCCGTAGAAGTACTTGTTTGTCTCCAATGATATAACACTTTGGGCACATGATAGATATTATTAGTAACGTCAGCAACTCTTAAAAACAAATCATAATCTTGACTACCGTCATACTCACTACGAAAGCCACCAACTTTATCAATAATTTTTTTTCTAATTGCAGTTAAATGACAAATATAATTCAAGCAAAAAAATGTATCTGGGGACCAGTCAGGTTTAAAATGTGGTTCCATTCTATTACCATTATAATCAAGTTTATCTTCATCAGAATATAACATATCTATTTTTTTATTTTTATTTAATGCCTCCACAAAATAATACAATGCATCTTTTTCTATTGTATCATCATTATCAACTAGAACAACAAATTCACCCTTAGCCATTTTTATAGCATCATTACTTGCATTAGATATCATACCATTTTCTTTACGATATACCACTTTAATTTTTTTATTCTTTTCATAATCTTTTAATGTTTTAATCGTTTCCTCATTAGTTGAATGATCATCAGCTATACATATTTCAAAATTATCATAACTTTGATTTAATAATGAATCAATGCATTCTCTAAGTAACTCACTAGGAGCATTATATACCGGTACAATAAAAGACATAAGAGGATTATATTTAAACCTTTGATAATTTATTTCTTCTTTATTATCATTTATCCATTTCAAATATGCTTTTTGATTAGTATATAGATTCGAAACACTATTCCCTCTCTTTAATACTACTATAAAAGACTTTATATATTTTTTCATAGCACTAGGTGGTATAAGAAAATGATGCCTATGCCAAGCAAAATATATAGATTTTTTAACAAGTCTTATAAACTTTTCAACTTTTGATAATATTTTTTTCATAAGTTTTCCTCCATTTTTTACTTAAATCCAATAGCTTTTTACAATTACATTAAGCATATAAAAAGTTATTACAATATAATATATAATTTGTATAATAACGAGTACTTTCTTTTTATCTTTTATTTTAATATTTAAGTTAATTGGTATAATAAATAATGGTATAATGGGTATAAAATATCTATCTTGTACTCCTAATATACAATCTAATAATGAAATATAATTACTATAATCTTTAATACTAAAACCTGCTGTATCTGTTCCCAAATACCGAAATGTCCAATCAAATAAAGATATAAAATATTACTGCCAAAGTTTCTGAAAGGGGGGGTAATCGCTAATATAATAGGAAGATTTAATATTTCTGATATTATTATTCCTATAGACTGTGGAAGGTATTTTATTATATGTATATCAATCTTTTTTATATTATGAATTATATTTAACTTTTGATTTAAATTAATATAATTTTCTATATTAACTTTTTATCATAGTTTTTAATTATACGCGTTGTATCACCATAATTATTATTTTTATCATTAAACTCTATTTTGTATCCTAAATATGAATTTAAACTATTTATATGTACTTCTTCATCTGGCATTTGATATAATGGTATTAGTATTGAAAATACAAAACCTAAAAATAAAGATAAGAAAATACATATTTTATAAATTTTTTAATTTTTCCTACTTCCTAAATATATTTTTATATTTATTAACTATAATTTCCCAAGTAAAATTATTTTCAATTATGTTTTTTGCTTTTTTACCTAAAGATTTTTTATCAAAACTTCCTGCATTATCAAGAATTTTTGTCAAACTTCCGTCTTTCTTAAAATATAGACAACTATCTTTACCAATATCTTTATTAAAATTAACATCATATAGTATATTTAAATTGGTAAGACTTAAAGCCTCCAATAGTGAAGGATTAGTTCCACCAACAGAATGACCATGTATATACCCATAAGAATTTTTTCTTATTACACTTAATTTTTTCTCATCATATACTCCATCAATAAACTTAATCCTTTTATCAGTTAAGCAATTAGTCTTAGAAATAACATCATTATAATAATTAGACGAAGATAAATTAGATATAATCACCAATTCTTTATTAATATTTGATTTCATAAACTCATTTAACACTAATTCATAATTATTTTCTGGAACAAATCTTCCTACCATTAATAAATAATTGTTCTTTTTTAAACCGTATTCCAATAATACACTTTTTTCATCTATATTACTTATATCCACTTTATCTGTACCATAAGCTATATATATAGTTTTATTTCTTAAAGATGGATATTTTAAATCAATATATTTTTTAATGCCTTTAGCATCACATACAATTATATTACAATTAAATAACATCCATTTTTCACTTAGTAAAAAGAATTTCTTTACCGAATATCCCCATTTACTCCTTTCATGTTCTAATCCATCTGGATTCACTAAAGTAATAATTCCTAGTTTTTTTAATTCATTTTTATATATTTTTAAAAACGGTCCTAGTTTTAATCCTAAGATATAAATATAAGCATTTTTTATATTATTATCCTCTATATATTTAACGTAATACTTAAATGCTTTAATAGTACAAAGAAGCATTTTTAGTCCACCATTTTGTTTTATACAAAATGAATCTAGCACTATATTATCATTTATTTTATTATTTAAAACATCTTTATTTTCAGATAAACCGCTTATATGAAATAATACATTGTTATCATTATAATTATCTACTAGTTTTGTTACAAATGTTTCCCAGCCTCCATATTTGGCTTTATAGCCTCTTGAACCTATTATAAAAATATGTTTCATAATATCAACTTCTTTCTTTTTTATTATACAATATAAAGAGAAAAAAAACCATATATTAATGGCTATTTTCTATAAAACATTGTTACTAGATTCTGCCTTTTTATAAATTTTATTTATGAAAATTGCTATTTTGTTAGGCCAAAATTTTTTTAACATTTCTAAATCTTCTTTAGTTCTCGTACCATCATTTATTATATCAGTAGTTGTTGTTGTTTCATCTATTCTATGACCCATCAATTTTTTTGGTATAAATATAAACTTTCCTTTCTGATTTGAAAGTTTTTCCCAAGCATACCAATCACAATTGCTTTTAAAATTTGAAGTAAAAACTTCTTTAGGGCAATTTTTGTTTACAAATGTAACTGAAGGGCAACAAATGGAACAGCCAAAACTTATAATTAATCTTTTGATGATTTTTAATCCATTTAAAATTTTAATTCTAATTGGTAATAGTAATATTCTTTTAATCCTTAAATTATTATTAGTATATACTTTTTTTTCATTTCTAATTTCATAGTAATCACTGAATATAATAGTGGCATTTTTATATTTGTTATATTGTTCTATAACACTTTCTGCATATGTATAATCATATATATCGTCTTGATGGGCAATAGTAACTAATTTTGACTTTACTGCTAATCTTGCAAAGTCAAAATCACCTCCTATAGTAGTATGCCTTCCTACAAAAACATCAAGATTATATTTTTTAGCTATATTTCTTATATATTTATTATCAGTAGTAGTGGCTATAACAACATTAGTATTTATACTTTGATTAAGAACAGACTTAATACATTCTTCTAAATAAGGGCTTTCTTTATAAGCTAAAACTACAAAAGTATGAATATTATTTTTGTTCATTTTTTCACCTCACTCCATAAACATTATTCAATAATTTATTTTTTTCATTATTTTTAATAATAATAAAAATATATAAGTCAAATGTAATTTATGTGATAGCAAAAACATATTAATATAAAAGTTAATATATCTCTCTTCACCATCTTGAATTCTAAATTTTATTTTCTTTCTACCATACTTTTGATATATTAATTTTAACCAACCAAAGTATTCTTTATATTCATTATATAATTCTTTAATATTAAGTACATGCCTTTGTACAAATAAATGCAAAACGGATGTTTTTAAATAAAAATATAATATCATATCTGTATCTAAATAATCAGTATTAATAAACTCATCAATTTGTTTCATCATTACAATCATTTTATTTCTAGTTTCTTTATTTTTATTAATATTACGAGAAATTGAAGAAGTATTCCTATAATTATTATAGCCTGCATAAGAAATAATTTCTACTTTATCTGTACAAGATAAGGCTTTCATTAAGAAAATAACATCTTCTCCAATTTTGCATTCTTCAAATATGATATTATTTTTTTCCAAAAAGCTTTTCTTATAAAGTTTTCCCCAAGTGGCACAATACTTAAACTTAGACCATTCACAAACTTTTGGAATATTTTCTTGAACTACTTTATCGCCATCTAAAACTCTATTATAACCACTAATTAGAATATCAGAATTTTTAATGCCTTTTACCATTGTTGAAATAAAATCTTTTTTTACAAAATCATCTTGATCAACAAATGTTATAAATTCTCCTGTTGCTTTTTTTAATCCTGTATTTCTTGCTGAAGATTGTCCACTATTCTTTTGACTAAAAACTCTTACTTTGTCTTTATATTTGTTTTCATATACCTTTAAAATTTCTAATGTATTATCTGTTGGACCATCGTTTACTAAAATAATTTCTATATTTTTGTAATCTTGAATCAACAAACTTTTAACACACTTATCAGCATAACGAATGGCATTATAAATAGGAATTATTATAGATACTTTTTTCATATTCTTTTCCCTCCACTACAATATACTTTTGAAAATAACAAAATTAATTTTGTTTTATGTAAAAAGATAAAAATGTAAATGAGTAAATGAATTTTTCTTTCTTCACCTTTTGGACAATGTTTAATATAGATATTTTTTTTATAATTAGGAATATTTGTATTTAGCCAGTTAAATAATTTAAAATACTCTTTCATAAATTCTTTGGATGTAGCAGTTTGTCCAGAATATAGTAAGTACCATATCAAATAACGAATAATATAATATTGATTTAATTCTACATTTTTAATACCTTGATAATTAATTTCTGACATTAGTCCTAAAATATCTACATTTTCTTTAAATCCTTTATGTAATGTATTAGATAAAGAATTAGGATTATAAACATAATAATATCCTATATCATCAATTATCTTAATGGTTGGATTTTTGGAATATGCTAATAAATTAAAATAAACATCTTCACTAGCAGTAGTATCTAAAAATTCAATTTTATTCTTAACTAAAAATGATTTTTTATATAATTTTGATACTGGTCCAGTTACAATATATTTAGAAAACTCTTCATTTTTTAATTGTCTTTTAAACTCAATTTTTTCTCCTGTGATTTTTTGATAACCTCCAATAACTAAATCATAGTCACCTTTTTTTGAAGCATTATAATATTTTTCTACATAATCATTATCAATATAGTCATCACTATCAATAAACATAATATATTTTCCAACTGCTTTTTCTATACCTTTATTTCTAGTTTTAGCTGGTCCCATATTATTTTGATTAAATAAGCGAACTCTTTTATCATACTCATATTTTTTCATTACTTGAAATGAATTATCCTTAGAACCATCATTAATTAAAATTAATTCAAAATCTTTAAATGTTTGCCACAATATACTGTCAACACATCTTTCAAGATACATTTCAACATTATATACTGGTACAATAATACTAATTTTTGGCATTTAAATCATTCCTTTCTATTTTTTTTAAAGAAATTATTATTAATCCAATGAAACAAACTAAACTAATTAACATTATAGCACAATATGATTGACAAGCTCCTAAAATTCCAGTAGATTGAATCCATAGATTAGAAAGAAGTAAAGAAATTACTGCAATTACACTATAAATTAATACTTGCTTAAAAATAACTCTCATAGAAATTAAAATGTTAGATAAAATAATTGTTATTCCATACATAATTGCACCAATCATTACAATCATTAAAGATGTTTTATATTCTCTCAATTCAATATTATAAACTAATTCTAACACAGGAATTCCTAAAAAATATGCTATCAATAGAACAAAAATACTTATCAAAGAGATTACTGCTACCATTTTTTTTATTAAACTTTTAATTTCTTTTATTTGACGGTTTGTAAGGCACTCTTTTAATTTCATTAAAAAGGGATGTAATATAAATTGAGCAATTAAAACCATTACCGAAGCTGGCATAATAAGAATTCCAAAAATCGTACTAAATTTAGTTTCCATATTTGCATCAATAACATATCTAGGAATATTCAAAATATACATTGTTAAAAATGATAAACTAAAACTAAAAAATCCTCTTTTAAAAATAATCCAAATATGATTCCAATTTATTTTATTAAAAGTAAAGTATCTTTTGTTTACATTTTTAAAGTCATAGAATATCATTACTAATATATAAGTAATTAATAAAGCACTTGAAGATACAAAAACATTTTTAGTAATGAGATCGGTAATTAAAAAAATTATTAATCCAAATATATTCTTTATTGTAAATGACACTCCTACTTTATATAATGAATATTCTTTTTGAAAAAAAGCATATATTACTTCAGAAAATGCTTCAAAAGTTTTTAATAAACATAAAGCTAAAATAATACTTCCTTTCCAAAAAGAATAGTTTTTTACCAATAAAAAACCAATTGAAATAAAAAGCATCATAATACAAGTAATAATTTTATGGACAAAATAATCTTTATCCATGATTTCTGAATCATCAGTAACTTGATAAACTCTACCTGAATAAATTCCAATCACATTAAAGAGGGATGCAGTAGAAAATGCAAAGGTAAAAATTCCAGCATCATCAATACCATTAATCCTTGTTACTATAATCATAAAAAAAAGGGAATTAAAAGCATTAATGCCTGAACCAAGTGTATTCCAAAATACATCTTTTTTCATATTTTGTTCTTTTTTTCTTTTCATATAATTAATCACCTAAAACTATTTTCTATTTGTCTTTTCTTTTATAATAGCTAATTCTTGTCCTAATTCTACTACTTTTGTTTGTAACTCTGATATTCTCTTACTATCTCTAAAATTAATGAATAAAAGAAATATTATACATAATACAAATAATAATGAAGGTGGATATGAAACGCCAAGTTTTTTTGCGAAATAATCAATAGAATATGGGAATATGGATAATAAAAGCATAATAATAGATGCAACTATCCACCAGAAGCTTTCTTTTATAGAGAACTTTTTCTTTCTAACGATATTAATAACATATAAAATGACAATAACTGATAAAATAATAAAATAAGTTCTATTCATAATTCTTCCTCCTCTTCCAACCAATGTTTTGAATTATAATGAAAAATATTGTATAAAACATATTAATCATATATTTTATTGGTTTTATAATTCCACCATGCATGCTTTCTCCTGCTTCACGAAGTCGCATTTTAACTGGTATTTCTACTATTTTATAACCATTCATTAGCATTTCAATAACTAAGTTAGCATCAGGGAATTCTGGATATTCGCCCATTTTAGAATACTTTTCAATAACTTTTCTATTTAGGCATTGAAATCCTGATAAAGGATCCGCTATTTTTTGATGACAAAATCTTTTAATTAACCATTCAAATATCTTAGTTCCTACTCTTCTAAAAAATGGACATGGATAGCCTGTGTCTTCTAAATATCGAGAACCTATGACTATATCGTAATTCCCTTTTTTGGCTTCATCTAACAATTTAATTGCTTCTTTAGCTATATGTTGTCCATCAGCATCAAACTGAATAACATAATCATAATTATTTTGATATGCATATTTAATTCCTGTTTGAACAGCCCAAGCATAACGCATATTAAATATACCATCAATGCACTTAACGTCATTTTCTAGAACTATCTTTTTAGTATTATCCTTAGAACAATCATTAATAACAACAATATCTGCAAAAGATGCATCTTTTTTTATTTCTTCTAATACTTTCTTAATATTTTCTTCTTCGTTATATGCTGGTATAACAAAAAGTATTTTTTCACTATATTTACTCACTTTATATCTTACTCCAATCAAAATATCTAAATAATTTATATTACTTATAAAATTTTTCCTTCTTTATAACAATTATAAATATAACTAGGATTCTCATAATACATACTACTATTATAATTATCTAATGGTTTTACAATCCATGAAGTCATAACTTTAATTAAGTTAGATACATAATTTTTGTCATCATTATCTATCATTACTATTAGTCTTTTATATATTTTACCAACATCGTAATAACTAGGTATTTTTTCTTTATAATTATAAGTTCCGTTTTTTATATTACAAATACTTATAAAGTCATCTGCTACTTTTTCTATGTTTTCATTATGATAAATATCTGCTAATTTATATATTTTATTTATATTATCATATCCTAATTTATCTACAATATATTTTTTACTATTTTTTGTAATTCTTGATATATATTCAATTAAACTACACGTATAAAATAAATTATTTTCATTACTAAAATTATATTTCATCATTAATCACCTTACTTTCAACAAAACTTAAGCATTCTAAAGACTTATTACTACAAAAAGCTATTTGATGAGTTGGATGTTTAAATTTTGCAAGTTCCCAGAATGCTGCTCTAGTTATATCCCCATTTATTAAATCTGAAATATAATTATATACTTGGTCATCTGCCATGGCACCAATTACAATGTCGTAGTCATGTTTAATACCTGCTCTGCATGAAATAATAAAGTCTAACCATTCTTCTGTCATTAAAGTAAATTCTTTAATTTTTAAATTTTTATTTTCGCTATATTCATACATATTGACAATACTATTATCATATTTTAGAGCCCATCTTTTGGCTTGCTCTTCTATAATAGTACAATAAAATCCATCACCAAAATCTTTAGTAAACTTACCAATAACAATTTTAGGTTTATCAACTATGACATTACTTCCATGGTAAACTATTTGCATATACTATCACCTCCTATACTAATACTTTTTATCAATATGTGTACTTCTCAACTTCATACATTACTATTGTACCAAAATTCTAACAAAAAGTCATTAGTTTTACTATTTAAATGAAAAAAATAAAAAAAAAGATGCAATTCTTTATTATTATTGTATAACTGCTCCCTATTAGAAATTGAAGTTACTATATAAAAACTCCCCATTAGAAATTGAAGTTTTCTTAATACCGCACCCCAACAGAATAGGAAAGCTTTTACTTTTTACTCCCCATCAGAAATTGAAGAGCCATTATTATAACGATTAGCAACCATAATAAATTAATTGCATCAATATAAATCAAAATTATTTTTAAATACACTAAACCCTTTATATAAAGTTCTTAACCACGTATACTCTTATTGTTATATCCAATATCTAAGCAAAATAATTATTGCCATATAAATAAACACAACTAAATAATATAATGTTAAAAATAATGATATATTAAATTTTGATAACCATTTTGTTACTTTTTTATTATATATTGGAATTAATAAGACTGGTATTATAGGTAAAAAATATCTTCCTTGTACTCCGCCAATAAACTTAAGTGTCCTAAATAAGTTTCTTAATTCTTCTATGTTATATTTTGAAACATCAGTATATCCTGTTACATATGCAGTCCATTGAAACATGGATAGAATAATCAATAATATCATAATTATTCCTAAAACATACATAAAAATTATTTCTTTTTTTGTAAAAGGATTTTTACTTACAATCTGCTTGTTATTACTTTTTTTAAAATTTAAAAAGCAAATAATGAAAATAGACGCCACTATAAATATTGTATATATATTTGATGTTGGAGTATCTAACCAACCAAAATCACCAGTTAGTTCTTTAATGTATCCAAAACCATATAAATTAATACTATTTAGAATTATTTTGGCAGAATAAACTGGTTCTAAAATTGCCGCTATTAATATTCTACCATAACTTATTTCGCGCAATAATTTTATTCCTAATATACAAGCAATAATAATCACTGGTATTAATACTAGAAATATTTTTTTTCTATTTTTCTTAAGAAAATTATAATCTATCTTAAATATATGAAAATCAATATCAATTTTAAGAAACGGTAACATAAATACCAACATACCTAATAAAATGTATGGTATTTTGATTAATGCAATTATAACCAATAATGTTAGCAATATTATAAAGTCTTTCAATACAATTTTTTCTTTATCAAACTTCAAATAAAAAATATAAGAAATGAAATAGAAACAAATTGGTAATAAAACTGCATCATACGAAAATGATCCCATTTGCTGTATACATATCGGAAGTAACATTATTGCCATCATTAATTCTTTTTTTATTGGCATTTTCTTTAAAGCCTTACTACATACAAATGAATAAAATGTAACCGCTAAGAACTCCGCTAATGTAATGCTTATAATTATAGGTAATTTCAATATTTCGCCAATAAAAATTCCAATAAACTGTGGAAAATGTCGTACTAAAGATATTTTAGGAAATCCATAACTTTCTTTAATTGATAATTTCTGACTAAAATCAAAATATTCTTCTATATCAACTTTTTCATGATAATTATGCATAATTCTAAGTGTATCTCCAAAATTGTTAGTTTCACTATAAAAATCAACATCCATATTCATTTCAGAATACATCATATTAATATGTGTCATTTCATCAGGTATTTGATACAATGGAAACAAAACAGAAAATATTGAACCAACTATAACAGAAACAATAAAATAAACCTTAGGTAATTTGTCACTTGGTGCTTTATCTTTCTTTTTAAATTTTATCAATATATAATAAAATATAATTATAAGTATTATTATTAAAAACGAAATAATCGATTTAGTTAATATTGTTTTTTTTGCTTCCTTAATATCCTTGTTATCATTAATTTCTATTTGCTCGATACTTATAGTCTTCCCTGTTTTCTCTTCATTATCAAATTCCTCTGTTGTACTGCTGATTGATACTTTGTCAATGTTGGATTCATTTATAACAAAGATTTTTTCACCATTAATAGATATTATGTAATCATCACTACTATATTCTAACAAATTATTATTGGAATATAGTGTAAGTATAAAAGTATCAATTTTTGATTTATCATTTGTTTTTATTGATATTGTAGAAATATAATCATAGTCGTCATTTAATTCAAGTAAATAACTATTTGTAGAAATGCCAATTGAATTTTCTTGTCCAGCATCAATTTTCTCATTAGATTTAATCACATCATTATCAATTATCTTTGATGAATAATTTTTATTATTAAATAACATAATATCAAAGATTTTTTCTATTTCTACTGTTTTATAAGTATTATAATTAATGGTAATTAAAGAGGAAAACATTACTATAATAACTAACATTATCACTTTAATCACTTTTTTATTCATTATATTCACCTTTTCTACCTTTTTGGTAATCTTTATATCCTTTTATCATATATTTAATTTTTTTAATTTTATTTTTTTCAAATAATAAAACTTTAATAGCCTCTCTTTTTGTTCTTCCAATTTCTAAATTGCAATAAACGGGGAATCTTTCATGATACATATCATAAATATAATGTCTATTTCTCACCATATAATACCTTCTTATTGCAGAATGATTAGAACTTGATTTTTTAAGCCAGAAAAATCTATAAGTTTTAGTATTCCCTAAATGATGATTTAAAATTGCATTATTTAGTTGAACAATCTCATAACCATGACTTTTTAAGTTAAGGCAATAATCAAAATCCACACAATCAATAAATAGCCAATCTTTAAAACCTTTTATCTTTTTATATATATCAAGATTAATTAAATTCCCTGAAGTCATTACCATCAGTGGAAAGTTTATGCCTAAAGTTGATTCAAATGTAGGTTCTAACTTATATGATGGTGCTACCAAAGCTATCTTTTTATAATTAATATCCAATAATTTTGATAACTCAGCACTTTCTTTCAATGTTATAATAAAATCTTCCATTTTCTTTAAAGATTTTTTTTCAAAACTGCTATCTTGATCCATTGTTAAAAGCCAATCATAACCATCTTTTATTGCATTTTGTGCACCAATATTTAAAGCTTTAGCTATACCTAAATTTTTATTGTTAGGAATATATTTTATTTTTTTATTAAATGAAAACATTTTTGAATTATCTATATTCTCTGAATTATCTATTACATATAATTTATCTACATAATCAATATATGTATTAATGTTATTTACAACACTATCATTTGGATCAAATATAACAACTATCCCTGCAAATTTCATAATATCACGCCCTTTTTCTAATGATTTTTCTTATAATATTTGTTGTTTTAGGAGAAAAATTAATTTTATTTATTAACTTCCATTTAGTAGAGTTTAATATTTTTTCTAATTGTTCATTAGCATAATTATTATTACATAAATTACTCTGTTTTAATACTTTTTGCAACTTACTAAAAGAAATTTCTTTTGCTTTATTACTAATTGTATAAATTTCTTTATATTCTAAATTCATTTCTTCCAAATTTTTTATCTTATATTTTTTTATTGATTTTATTTTTTCATTGTATTCAATTGGATTATTTTTTATATCATTTATTTTATTCATTATATCATTTACATCACTTTTTAAATCAATAGTCCAACCTAAATTATATTTTTTTACTCTCTCTGCTCCTGCACCAATAGCATAGGATAATATAGGAACTCCTGCTGCAACAACTTCACTAACTGTATAAGAATATGTTTCTGGCCATATTTGAAAGAAACAAACTAAATTAATATTATTTTCTTTTAATAAATTAGCAATATTATCTCTATTATATTTACCATGATAAATATAATTTTTACCATTTTTATTTAATTTTTTATCCTCACATATTCCAAATAAATGATATTTTACATTACCAGATTTCATTTTTTTTATTAACTTATCGAAAACTCTCAAACCTTTATGATTACTTAAAACTCCAACATACGCAACATTGAACTCACTAGAATTTAATATAATATTGTTATCTAATTTCTTAATATTAATACCATGTTCTATAACTCTAATATTAATTTTTTTATATATCTTATTGATTCTTCTTTTTGTATCTTCTGATGGAGTTATAATATTTTGCATACAAGAAAATAATCTATTCCAGTCATTATGCCAATCATCTAAAATATTGTTATTAATTTTCATAGTTAATGATAAACAATTTTTGCAATCTCTATTTTCTAAATTTTCACAATATTTAGTACCATCATACAACATATTTATTGTTGGACAAATACAGTAAAAATCATGTAATGTAATAGTTGCAGATAGTTGATATTTTTTTATTACATCAACAACATCGAAATAATGATTTATCATATGATGAATATGGATAACTGTAATTCCTAATGCTTCTACTATATCTGAAAGCATTTCTTTATATTCATCATTGTATCTTGGTAAAATATTTAATTTTTTTATACTAATTAAGTTTACACTACATTCACTATCATCAAAATAGGAATATAGTTTATATAGACCATCTTTATAAGATAAAATATGAAAATTAAAATCATTTTTTAAACCATTTACTATGTCTTTTACATGAAGAGTTGTTCCACCAGTAGAAGTCTCCCAATCATGAACTAAAATTAATATATTTTTCTTTTCTGATAGTTTTGTTGAATATAAAACATTGTTTCCTATATATTTAATTGGGAAGTTTGAACACCACTCTTTTAGTTTGGTTTCATAAATTGGATAACGCTGATTTAGTATTTTTTCATGTTCTTGACATAGTTTTTCTCTTTCCTTATTAAATGATTGACTTTCCTTATGATAAACAATTACATTATCACACAAAACATTTCGATAGCCATAATCTAAACATCTAAAAGAAAAATCATTTTCTTCTCCATAGCCCTTTCCAAAAGCATCTTCATCAAAAAAGCCAACTACATTTAAAACTTCTCTTTTAATATACATGCAAAAACCATGAGCTGTTGGTAATTCTGGATAGTCACAATATGAACATTTTTCAACTATCTCTGCATATTTTTCAAAAGTAATACCTTCTGGAATTTCATTTTTTTCTAATCCATTCGGAATAGAAGCTAAAGTTGCATTATTTGATAATGCTGTTACTGTAGCAATTTTTTCACCACTATAAGCACATTTTTTCATATTTTCAAGCCAATTTTTAGGAACTTCAGTATCACTATTTAGTAACAAAACATCATTGTCAGAATATTTCATTCCTTTATTTACAGTCCCCACAAAGCCTAAATTATTATCATTAGTTAAAACAATTATATTTTTATCTTTATTTCTATTTTTAAATTTGTTTAATAAAGGAATAATCTTTTTATCTGAACTTTTATCATCAATTAAAATTAATCTGTTTTCTTTTAAATCAGTATTTCTAATAACAGTTTCTATACATTCATTTACAGCATCATAAGCATTGTACACTGGTATTATTACATCACATTTTTTCATTTCTATAACTCCTCCGCAAATCTCTTTTTACATTTTTGAAATATCAAATATCCTATAACTAAAATAACAAAACACATGATAAATAATATAAATACATTAGACATATTAGGAACTTGTTTATCATAAAGAATTGTTCTGTAATATTCTATAATATGAAACATCGGATTTAGTTTAAATATAGGTAAAAACTTATCTGGAATCATATCAGAAGAATATACTATCGGACACAAATAAAACATAAGCATCATAAATATATTAATTATATATTCAACATCCCTAATATACACAGTTATAGCAGAAAAAACAAACGATAAACCAAGCTGCAATATATATTGCATTATTATTATTAATGGAAGCATAAACATCGATGTTCCAATACCAATACCACTAATTAATAAAGCAACAATCACTATAATACCAGTAATTAAAAAATTAATTAAATTACTCGTAGCAGTACTAATAGGAAGTATTTCCCTTGGAAAATAAACTTTTTTAATAATACCACCATTTGAAACAATTGAAGCAGCACTTTGAATAATTGTAGAATTAAAGAAAGTCCACGGCATCAAAGCAACAATTAAAAACATAGTATAATTATCAACATTCATTCTTAATATAAAAGGAAATACTAAAGCATATATTAAAAGTTGAAACAACGGATTTAAAAAACTCCAAAGTACACCTAAAAATGATTTCTTATATTTACCTCTAAATTCCTTTTTTATTGAAGTTTTTAAAAACTCCCTATAATTATATAATTCTTTAAAAATTCGCATAATTAACCACATACCTTTTCATATTCTTTTAAAACTTCTTCTGTCTTTCCGTCCATTTCAATTTTCCCATCTTTAAGCCAAATTGATCTATCACATAAAAACTTCACAGCACTAGCAGAATGTGATACAAAAACTAGTGTCTTTCCACTTTTTTTAAGTTCTAACATTTTATCCATACATTTTTCTTGAAAATGTTGATCCCCTACCGCTAGTATTTCATCAATTAAAATTATATCAGCATCTACATTTATAGCCACCGAAAAAGCAAGTCTCATATACATACCTGAAGAATATGTTCTTATCGGCGTATCAATAAAATCTTCTAATTCAGAAAACTCTATTATTTTATTTAATCTATCATCAATCTCTTTTCTAGTAAGACCAAATATAGAAGCATTAAAATAAATATTTTCTCTTCCAGAAAAATCAGGATGAAATCCAGCACCAAGTTCCAATAAAGAAGAAACTTTACCATTAACTTTAATCGTTCCTTTGTTTGGATATATTATTCTTGTAATCAACTTAAGTAACGTTGATTTACCTGAGCCATTAACCCCTATCAAGGCAACAGATTCACCCTTTCTTATGTCAAAATCAATATTTTTCAATACATTCCTAACTTCCTTATTATTTTTATTAAATCTAATTATTCTTTCCTTCAAAGTATTAGCTTTATCTCCATAAATAATAAAATCCTTACTCATATGATTCACACTTATAGCAATATTATTCTTCATTTCCCTCTCCTTAATATTTTACAAAAAATCATTTTCAACTTTCTTATTGGTTCTGTAATCTTCCAACTTGTAGATGAAATTAATTCTGTATTCTTTTTTACTTCATTTTCATATAGTAATTTATAATCAACTAATTCAAAATAAGCTGTCTTTAATTTATTAAACTTACTATTATATGCATCCATTCTTTCAACATAAAGTCTACTTCTTCTATTCAAATATGAATACTTCTGATAAAAAACTTTTTCATCAATATAATTATTTAAAAGTTCTTTTACAATTTCTTTCATATTTTTTTCAAAATTAAAATTATCATATGCAAATTTTTTCATATAATCTAAATCATATTGAACATTATTATAATCATTTATAATTTCATCCAATATCTGATAAGCACTTTTCTTCTTGCCAAAACCACGACCAGAAAAATTATATTTAAAAGCCTCTTTAATATTATTTTTGCTTATATATCCATATCCACCAAACATATCATAACAATATGCTGGCTTCCCCATAGCAGTAGCATAATAAATTGTTTTACCTATAGATATTACTACATCATATTTATTAAGCACCTTCTCATCAATATACTTAGGTGTATACTGAACCCCAAATATATCAACTTTAATATTTTCTTTTTCAGCAATAACTTTCAATTCAACTAATTCCTCTGGAACATGATTAGATACAATACATATTTTCTTTACTTTTTTAGATTTTACAATTTTACAATCAAAATATTCTTTCGAAGCATAATTTGGAAACAATTTAATTTTATTTTCATTGCATCCCTCTTCTATTAATTTGCTTTTAACTTCAGCAGTAATTGCCCCAATTAAACTCAAATCATTTCCATATTCTGGAAGTGCCTCGTACGGTTCAAAAGAAGAAAGAGAAATATAAGAAATATGTTTGCTCTTTACCCCCAATGCAAACAAAACATAATCAAGTAAAGGAAAATGATGAGACCATATAATATCATATCTCTTATATATTTTTTCTTTTTCATTTGGAGTTATAACTCTTATCCTCTTATCAACTTTATTCATTAGTGGCTTACCTTTTTCCAAAGTAAAAATATCGACACAAAAGCCATTATTTAAAAAATAATTAGCAACCACTATAGTATCAATCTCCGAACCTGAATAATTAACAATATTATAATTAGTCAATAATACTTTTTTCATACACCTATTCCCCACATAATTATAACATTTTTCTACACTTCAAGTCAATAAAAGCATACTTTTTGCAGGACAAAATAAGAAAAAATTTTTAAAACACTTAATTAAGCCAATATTTATAAGGCTTTTTTTAAGTTT
>CAYYXX010000004.1:0-41931 GCA_964475905.1 uncultured Clostridium sp.
ATGACTATAATGACTTTAATAAAGAAATTTTAAATATTAGAGAAAAGAAAAAAATTGAAGAACTATATAAAAATAAATCATTACATTTACAAATAGATAAAATATTATTAAATGAAAAATTGTCAGTTTATTCTGATTATAGATGGATTGCCAAATTTTATAAAAAAAATAAAAGTAGTGAAGAATTATATGAATTTTGTAAAGTGTTAGAAAATTATTTAGATAGTTTAAAACATTATAGTATTAAAAATTTAATACCAAAATCAAATGTTTTAATAGCAATACATTTATTAAATGAATTTGATATAAATGAATGCACTAATTTGATGTTAAAAAATGCTAAGTATTTGCAATACATAGATTATATAGTTGAAAATAGTAATGATGTTTTAAATTTATATAAATCATTTATGAAATTAATTGAAAAAAATTATTTTAAGAATAAAATGTATATTCCAGATATATTATATAGATTTGTTAGCATTACCAATCATGAAAATAAGGATATATGTATAAATCACTATCTATATAGTTATTTGTGTTTAGGTCATACTGAATACTTAGATATTTTAGGATATTATTTAACTGAAGCTAAAATTATTAGTGCTATTGAAAATAAAACAAAAGATATATTTTTACTTACAAAGCTTTATAAGTTTTATGACAAAAAAGAAAAATTATGAAATTTATTAATTGATAGTAATTATAGATATTTATTGCTAGACAATGTAGAAATTTTAAAAGATAAATATAATGATGAGTTATATAGTCATTTTATAGATGAATTTTATAATATATTGAAAGAAGGTAAGAGTAGAGAAAATTATCATAAAGCATCCAAATATATATGTGCAATTTTTAAATTAAATAATGGTAAAGAATTAGTAGAAAAAATAGTAATTGATTTAAGAAAATCAAATTATCAAAAGTGTTCAGCATTATTTGATGAAATAAATAATGCGATTAAAAATTAGAATCTATCAAAAAAGGGCAAGGACATGTATGTCCTATAAATACAAGAATAGTAAACAATCATATTTATAAACATACTTATCAACCAAGATACACCTGCTGTGAAGAAAACACCGTAACAAACGAACAATGCGGTAGCTGCTGCCAATATAGATAAAATTTCAAAAACTAAATACATTATTCAATCATTATTAAAAGACCACTTAATGTGATCTTTTATTTTTATCATAAAAATCATCAATCTCCTCATAAGAAGAAACTTCATCTACTAATAACCTACTCTGAGATAATATTTTATCAACATTAGACATTAAATACATAAAAGAAGAAATATTACTTTGAATAGTAGCATTATAATTCTTAACATCCCCAAAAGGACCAATCGGATTCCCACTCATAGGAGATAATTCAATCAAAATATTACCAGGATATAATACCCTCAAATGATCATTAACACTAATAGCCTTACCACTACTATCCATAACAATATCATAAGTACCATCATTTTTAACAGTATACTCCTGATAATACTTACTAAGTAAATAATTATATATAGTAATAAACTTATTATCACACTCTGGCCTTTGATAAATAATTCCACCAATACTATGATAATTAAGCAATCCAAAACAACTATCCTTAATCTCTTCCATTAATTTTTGTAAAGATAAAACCTCAATTTCACTAGTAAAATTAGCATCTTTACTATTACCAGGATGTCCAATAGGAGACGGAATATCAATTCTAATATTATTATAAACAGTCTGCCTATTAAACTCAAAAGGAGAAACAATTTTATCCTTAGTATTAGAATTCAAATCCACACCATTACCATTACTAGCCCAATCAATTATACTACCCCTAGGTTGTAAAGACAAAATATCAAAAACCTTATCCCTTAAAACAAAATACTTAGCATCAATAGAATTATAATCAACATCATTAAATAACAACTGATGCTTTTTAACAGGACTATTCCCACTAAAAAAATCCTCACGATATTTTTTATAATAATCATAACTAAACTTAACAACCTCATCATCAGTAGCATTCCTACTCAAAACACTCCTAATAGCGGACATTTCCACTAAGTACCCCTCAGGATTTAACATAGGAATAAAATGCAAAGTCAAATTCTCAAACTCAACATTATTCCTAATCAAATATTTCATCAAAGAAAGAACAAAAGTAACCGTAATAATTTCATTAGAATGTTGCCCACCTAAAACAACAATATTCTTTTTCCCACTACCCAAAACAAAATGTCTAATAGGTAATTTTTCATTACAAGTATAACCAATAGGAACTACCTCTCTTATCAAAGTATTATTAAAACTATCCATTAACCTTTGACACTCATCATAATCAAATATCATATTACAAATCCCCTATAATTTCATTAACCGTATCTTTATCACTAAAATATAATTTCTTATCCCCAATTATCTGATAATTCTCATGTCCCTTACCCAATATCAATAATATATCATTAGCAGTTAACATACCAATCCCCTTTTCAATAGCGGACTTTCTATCCAATTCAATAACAAAATTATCACTATCAGCATCACCAATCAAATCATTAATAATCTGCTTAGGATCCTCATCACGCGGATTATCATTTGTAAAAATAACCTTATCAGATAAAAGAAGAACCAATCTACCCATTTCTTTTCTTTTATCCCTATCACTACCACTTCCACCACCACAACCAACAACAGTTATTATTTGATGAGCCTTAAGCTCACCAGCAGTTCTAAGTACATTTTCAATTCCATCAGGAGTATGAGCATAATCAATAATTATACTATTATCACGATAAGAAATATTTTCCATTCTACCAATAGGCCCATCAACATTAGCAAGTACTTCCCTAATATCATCAAAACTATAACCAATCTTATTTAAAACAATTATTCCTACCAAAGAATTATATATATTATGTTTTCCAAGCAACTTAGTAGAAAATAAATACTCCCTACCATCATAAACTACCGAAAAATCACTTTTCAAAAAATCAACACTATAATCTCTAATACCATAATCACAATCACAAAACCCATATGTAACATTATTATTACCATCAAGTAAGAAATAATCCTTATACTGATCATCCCCATTAACAATCGCAATACCATCACTTTTAAGCATTCCAAACAATATCTGCTTAGCAAGAGCATAATTACTCATAGACTTATGATACCCCAAATGCTCATGAGTTAAATTAGTAAAAACCGCATAATCAAATTTAAGTCCTGCCAATCTATTCTGATGAAGTCCATGAGAACTAGCCTCAAGACAAACAAACTCACACCCCTCACTCTTAGCTCTAATTAACAATTCATAAATATCAATAATTTCAGGAGTAGTATTAGGTAAATCCTGAATAAAACTATTAATATAAAAACCATTAGTCCCAATATATGCCGTCTTCCTACCAAGAGCATTCAACATATTATGAATAAGCATACAAGTAGTAGTTTTACCATTAGTCCCCGTTACACCAATCAATTTCAAATCCTTTATATCATCATAATAATTATCATACAAATACTTAATTAAATAATCTTTAGTATTATCAACAATAAGAGTATCTACCGAATAATCACCATATTCCGCAACCACTTTAGTAGCACCATTTTTAATAGCATCATCTATATATTTATGCCCATCATTATTTGTCCTAAGAGCAATAAAAATATCACCATTTTTAACTTTCTTAGAATTATACTTTATATTCATAAATAATACCTCCAGCAACTATATTATACATTATTATATGCAAAAAGTAAATTGTAGCAGTTACAAACACTTTTTCCAAAACATTATATTATTTTCAAAATAATAAGAGACCCTACCCTCATCATATAAATAAGATAAATACGACCTAATAGTACTACCAATCAAAACAAACTGATTAATATTCATATCAAGATCATATAGATCAAAAATATACTTATTAATTTCTTCAAAAGACTTACCATCACTACAAAAATCACAAATATTATTCATAATTTCATATATTTTACACCTATTTAAAGAAACCAAACTACCAATATCATCACTATAAACATGCGAAGGAATAAATACTCTACCATTCAAGTTCTCAATAAAAGAAAGAGTAATTAAATATTCCCGAACATCATAAACAAAAAACAAATGATATTTACTAATAGTCTCCTCACTAAACAAAGAATCCCCTAAAAAATACACATCATCACTAGTCTTAATACCAATCATATCAAAATAGTGTCCTCTAAGCAAAAAATACTCAAGACCCTCAGGTAAATTATTCCCAATATCAATAACCCTAGATTCCTTAGCACATAAAAACTTATTCCTAATCTCCTTAAAAGGATAACCACCATATAAAAAAGAAGGTTCAAGTAGCGGATACTCAGTAAAACATTTCTCTATATTATAAGCATAAATATCACAACCAGTTCTATCCTGAATAACCTTATTACCACCAATATGATCAGCATTAGAATGCGTATTAATAATCCCCTTAACATTCCAACCATTATCCCCAATAATCTTCAAAATTTTCTTTCCAGCTTCCTTATCATTACCACTATCAATCAAAAAAACATCACTATCATTAATCAAATAAACACCAATATTAGTATTATTCTTAATATAATAAGTTCTCTCTCCAACCTTAATAAGTTCCATAATCATCTTCCCTCCATAACTACCACTATTATACCATGAAAATAAGAAAAGCAAATAAAATAATTCAAAAAAATACTAACTTACAATGTTAGTATCAAAATATTACATTTTATATCCCTTAATAACAATATTAATCATAGAAAACTTAATATTACTCGAAACATCACCAGTAATTTCAGTCCTAACCTCCAATTCAGCAGGGCCATAAATATCCGTAACATTAATTTCTGAAAAATCCATATCAGCAGTAGTACCCCTATCAAGAACAAATTCCATATCACTAATCTTTTCACTAGTAGTAACATTATATAAATAAAATTTACCACCAGTATTACTAGTAACACCAGATATTCTACCACAAAAATTTATTTCAAAAACACCAGTTCTAAGTATATTAATAGTTTTATAATTAGAAAATGAAATATAATCAGAAACACCGGGAATAAGTCTCATAGATGTCATATCACTACTACCCGCAGTAGTACTATCCTTATAACTAGCAAAAGCAATCACATCATAAGAAGTAGGTCCCAAAGTGCCCCTAGGACCAGTAGGCCCAATATCCCCTTTTATCCCTTGAGGCCCCGTAGGTCCAATATCACCCTTTTCACCCTGATCACCTTTATCACCTTTATCCCCAGTATCTCCCTTAGGAATAACAAAATCTAAAATATGTACCTCACCATCAAAATTATCAATAACCTCAGCTTCCTCATAACTCTGACCCGTAGTTACATTACCAATACTGATCTTTTCACTCACACCCGGAGGACCCTGAATATTACCACAAGTAACCCAACTACCACTATCAACATCCCAAACATATAAACAACCACTAATTAAATAACAATCACCAGCTTCTCCAACAGGATGATGCAAAATAAGATCCTCATAACTACCATAACTACCTAAAATATTAATACCATCACCCTTTTCACCCTTAGGACCAACAGGTCCCATCATTGGATAAATACCCGCCTTAAAAAGCTTTTCCCTAAATATCTGATTTTCCATAGCAATCTTAACATTATCATTCATAAAAAATCACTCCACATCTAAAATATTCTATGTAAAATATAAATAACAATTAATTAATAACACCAATAAACACAAAAAACAATTAGATCAAAAAAAATAGAGATCAAAGACCTCTATTTAACTACACAAGTAAAGTAAATAAACATAAAACAAATATATTTACAAGCATAATAGTAAGAACTACCTTAAATGCCCATCTAAACCAAGTCGAATATTCAACTTTAGCAAGTGCAAGTCCACCCATAATAGCACCACAAGTTGGCGTAATCAAATTAACAAGACCATTCGCAGCAACTAAAGTCATAATAGTAACTTCAACACTATAACCAAGTTGCGAAGCAAGTGGAGCAATAATAGGAGTAGATAAAGTTGCAAGACCAGATGATGATGGAACTAAAACAGACAAAACAATATGTAAAATATAGTTAAGTGGTACAAATGCAAGTTCAGGTAACTTAGCTAACATATCAGCAGCATTATAAATAATATAATTATCTAAATAAGTTTGACCCATAAGTACACTAGCACCCCTTGCAATAGCAATAACTAATATAACACCAATCATATCGTCAGCACCATCAACAAAAGTATCAACAAAACCTTTCTCACTAAATCTATTAATAATAGCAATAATTATTGACATTATCAAGAACCATAAAGCAGCCTCATAGAACCACCAATTACCAAGTGATGCACCAGTAAGCCAACCAGTAAATCCATCAAAGAAAGTAATTCCAAATTCACCCCATGGAATAAATCCAACAATCATTACAATAAAAGTCAAAGCAAATAATACAAGAGTAACTTTCTGCTTAACAGATAAACTAACCTCTTTCTTATCCTTATCCTCAAATTGACCATACTTCTTTTCAGCAGCCTTTTGTTCTCTAAGTGATAAGAATGTAGAACCTTTATCCCTTTGAACCTTTTTAGCATATCCCATAACAAATAATATAGAAACAATCAAAGTAGTAAGCCATAAGAACACTGCTATTAAAATAACAAGACCCTGATTAGCTGCAATACTCTCAGGTAAAGCACTAATAGCAACACCAGTAGCAAATGGATTAATAGTAGAACCCAAACATCCACTACCAGCACCAAGTAATATAACAGCAGAACCAACAAGTGGATCCATACCAGCAGCCATCATAGTAGCGGCAAGTAAAACATAAAATCCAACAGTCTCTTCAAGCATACCATATGTAGTTCCACAAATAGAGAAAATAAGCATTAATATTGGAATTAATAAAATTTCCCTACCCTTTAATTTATGAACCAAAACCTTAATACCAGTTTCTAATGCTCCTGTTTTATTAATAACAGCCAGCAATCCACCAAGCATCATAATGAAAATACCAACATCAATAGCATTTTCAAAACCAAGTATCGGTGCCATTAAAATTTGTGATAATGTCGCACCAACTGTACCACTTCCATTAACAATTTCTTCGCCAACAAATTGTGCATTTGGAAGCACATGTGATAATATTCCAAGACCAAAAATTAGAATTAGAATAATCGAAAAAGACGATAACATTACCTTAGTCTTCTTCTTAGCCATTTCTTTCTACCTCCTCTTAATTATTGTACCAGTCTTCCCTTTAATAGCTAAATTAGCTTTATCAAGAGAACATATAATTGCTTTTCTGTCATCAGAATCCAAAACAAATGAAATACAAGCCTCAACCTTAGGAAGCATACTTCCCTTAGCAAACTGATTTTCACTAATATACTTCTTTGCCTCACTAACTGTCATAGTATCCAAATCAACTTGTTTCTTAGTATTATAATTCAAAGATACCTTATCAACCGCAGTAAGAATCATCAAAGTATCCGCTCCAATAAGTTTAGCCAGTAATGCCGCTGTTCTATCCTTATCAATAACAGCCTCAACACCAGCAATCGAAGAACCTTTCATAGTAACAGGAATTCCTCCTCCACCTGAAGCAATTACAATATTATTATTATCAAAAAGAAGCTTAATAAGATCCTTTTCAATAATATTTTGTGGCATTGGAGACGGTACTACTCTCCTATAACCACGCCCAGCATCTTCAACCATCTTATAACCCTTTTGCTTCTTTAAAGCATCAGCCTCTTCCTTAGTATAAAACATACCAATAGGCTTACTAGGATTCAAAAAAGCATTATCCTTTGAATCAACTAGGACTTGTGTTATCAAAGTTACACAATTCTTATTAATTTTCTGCTTTTTAAGCTCATTAAAAATACACTGTTGCAATTGGTAACCAATATAACCTTGACTCATACTTCCACACTCTGGAAAAGGCATCATAGGAGTACCAGCTTCACCATTAGAAGCATACTCCATAGCAAGAGCAATCTGCCCAACCTGAGGCCCATTTCCATGTGTAAGAACAATCTTATTTCCATCTTTCACTAAACTAACAATTATCTTAGCAACTCTCTTAAGAAGTAACAACTGCTCATCAGGACTTTTACCTAAAGCATTGCCACCTAAAGCAATAACAATCTTACTCATTACTTATCCCCCATAGTAGCATATACAACCGCTTTAATAGTATGTAATCTATTCTCTGCCTCATCAAATACTTTAGATTTAGAACAATTAAATACCTCATCAGTTACTTCCATTTCCTTAAGACCAAATTTCTCATAAATATCTTTTCCAATAGAAGTATTCAAATCATGAAAAGATGGAAGACAATGTAAAAAGATAGCATTTTCATTAGCATTATTCATAACATCCATAGTAACCTGATATGGACTAAGAAGCTTAATTCTCTCATTCCATACATGATCAGGCTCTCCCATAGATACCCAAACATCAGTATAAATAACATCAGCACCATCACTAGCAGTCATAACATCCTCTGTCATTTCAATACTACCACCAGTTTCTTTAGCAATCTCTTTACACTTATTAACAAGTTCCATATCAGGCCATAATTCACGAGGCCCACAAGAAACAAAATTCATACCCATTTTAGCACAAACAACCATCAAAGAATTAGCCACATTATTTCTAGCATCACCCATAAATACCAGCTTAATACCATCTAAATGACCAAAATTCTCTTCAATAGTCATAACATCCGCTAACATCTGTGTAGGATGAAATTCATTAGTCAAACCATTCCATACAGGAACACCAGCATTATCAGCAAGTTCTTCAACAATCTTTTGTGAATAACCCCTATATTCAATACCATCATACATCCTACCAAGTACTTTAGCAGTATCCGCAATACTTTCCTTTTTACCCATTTGTGAACTTCCAGGATCTAAATAAGTTACTCCCATACCAAGATCTAAACCTGCAACCTCAAAAGCACATCTAGTTCTAGTTGAAGTCTTTTCAAATAATAAAACAATATTCTTTCCATCTAAATATCTATGCTCAATACCCCTATGTTTCTTATCTTTCAAATCCTTAGATAAATCCAATAAATACCTAATTTCATAAGGAGTATAATCAAGTAAAGTCAAAAAATTTCTACCTCTTAAATCAACCTCATCAGAAAAAGTCTTTACTTCAGTATTCCTTGTCTCTCCAACATTAACACTCCTACTAAAATCACTAATAGGCAAATCCTCTCTAATAAGAGGCATACTCATACATCTAGGACCACCACGACCTCTAGACAATTCAGCACTAGACATCTCAAACACCTTAATACCATGCTCTCTCAATATATTATTAGTAATATTATTTCTATCATAAACAACAACAACACCAGGAGCAATACATAAAGTATTAGTGCCATCATTCCATTGCTCTCTCTCTGAAGAAATCTTCTCTCCTCCTGCACAAGGAATCAAAGTAATCTTTCTTCCTAAATACTTTTCCAATATTTCTTCTAAAGAACCATTAACTTCCTTAACATTCAAATCCTCATCACTATCAGGAATATCACCCTCAGTAATTTCAAACACTTGAAGTGTATCCATAATACCAGGATGATAAGTAAACTTATCAAAATCAATCTGAGTAAATACCGTATCCAAGTGCATAAAAGCTCTCGATACAGGAATATTAAATGCTAAAATCGTATCTATTTCACAATCAGGATTTCTAAATAAATTCTTAGCAAGCTCATCAATAGCCCCAGCTTCAGTTCTCTGAGAAATACCAACTGCTAAAACATGATTATTAAGATTCAAAACATCTCCACCCTCAATATGATAAGGTAAATACCTATCATAATACTTATTAACCATTCCCTTATAATCAGGATGATAATTAAAAATATACTCAGCATATATAGTTTCCCTATTCCTAGTAACAGAATACATCTTATTCAAAATAATACCATTTCCACAGCTAGCAAAAGGATCCCTAGTAAAGTATAAATTAGGCATAGGATCTGCTAAAAAATCAGACTCTTCACTAACCAAATCAACAAGTGATTGTTCATAATCCCTCTTAGCTCTACTAATCTCTTCAAGCTTAATACCCTGCATAGTTTTAAGAACAAGCTCTTTCTTATTAATAAAGCTCTTCAAATAATCAAATACTAAATTCTTATATTTAGGAGTCTTAATACCAGCTTCAAATATAAACTGTCTAATAAACTTATTCTCGATCTCATCACTAAGTTCTAATACTTCTGCCATCAAATCCTCTAAATATACAACCTCAATTCCATTTTCCTTAAGTATTCGAGCAAACTCATCATGCTCTTTCTGTGCCTCAGGTAAAAAAGGAATATCATCAAATAACAATCTTCCCAAAGAATCAGGTGTCAAATTAAGTAACTCACTACCCGGTCTATGTAACAATACCTTTTTAAGTGGACCAATTTCACTTTTAACATTAATCGCTTTCATAATACAATCTCCCTTCCTATTCAAGTAGTCCCCTACTATACAAGTATAACAAATTTTATCCTATTTTACAATTTATTTATCAATTTTTGCTAAAAAACCTCTTATTCTTTCATTATCACTATCAAAAAAATCAGAAACGCCCCCATCAAACAATATTTCTCCATCATCAAGAAATAAAACCCTATTAGCAATCTTTTTAACAAAATTCATCTCATGAGACACAATAATCATCGTCTTCCCACTTTCAGAAACCATCTTAATAAGCTCCAAAATCTCTCCTACCATTTCAGGATCAAGTGCACTAGTAGGCTCATCAAATAAAACAATATCAGGCTCCATCATAAGTGTTCTAATAATAGCAACCCTCTGTTTTTGACCCCCAGATAAACTATCAGGCCTTTCCATAGCTTTCTCCTTTAAATCAATTTTATCTAAAAATACCATTGCCTTTTTTCTAGCAGTATCCTCATCCATAATCTTAAGCTTAACAGGAGCCAAAATAATATTATCAATAACAGAAAGATGTGGAAACAAATTAAACTGTTGAAATACCATACCAATCTTTTCCCTAATAAAAGATAAATTAGTTTTCCTATTCATCAAACTCTTACCCTTAAAAATAATATCTCCACTACTAGGCCTCTCAATCATATTAAGACATCTAAGTAAAGTACTCTTACCACTACCAGAAGGACCCACTATAGAAATAATATCCCCCTCATTAACAGAAAAACTAATATTCCTAAGTACAACCGTTTTACCAAATCTCTTCTTCAAATTCTTAACCTTTAACATTAGATAATCTCCTCTCCATAACATTAACTACTTTAGATAACATTGTAGTCATGATCAAATATATCAAAGCCGTAATAATAAGTGGAAAAAAATAATCATAAGTCCTAGAAGCAATAATATCCGAAGCTTTAGTAAGCTCTAAAATACCAATATAAGCCCCAGCAGAAGTTTCTTTTACCAAAGTAATAAACTCATTACCCAAAGCAGGAAGAATATTCCTAATAGCCTGTGGTAATATAATATATCTCATTGTCTTAGAATAATTAAGTCCTAAAGCAAGCCCAGCCTCCATTTGCCCCCGATCAACAGATATAAAACCCGATCTAATAATTTCTGAAACATAAGCAGAAGAATTAAAACCAAAAGCCAAAATACCCACAATAAGAATATTAATATTAACCGACTTAAAAATAACATAATAAATAATCATAAGTTGTAAAAGAGCAGGAGTACCTCTAATAATATCAACATACAAAGTACAAATCCTATTACCAATCCTCATCTTACCATTAGTATCATAATTATGCCTAATCAAAGCAATAATAACCCCAAATATAACTCCAATAATAACTGCAAATAAAGCAATCAAAATAGTATGAAATAAACCCTCTAAAATAAATTCATATCTATTATCATAAATAACACTATTATAAAAACTATCTACTATACCTTTTAAAAAAGCAAATATCTTATCAAAAAAAGCCATATAATCATCCATAACATCACCTATTTCTCAGTATGATTAATAATATAATTATCAATAGAACCATCATTAGATAACCTAGTAAGAACCCTATTAATAACCTCTAATAATTCACTATTACCCTTTTGAACAATCATACCATAACTATCACTAGAAAGAAAACCATCAAGTATCTTTATTTTCTCATTACTCTGAACAATCTCTTTAGCAGGAAGCTCATCCATAACAACACAATCAACCTTATCTGCTTTCAAATCCTCAATCGTAGCCAAATACTTCTTCTGCCTAACAATTTCAGCAGACTTATACCTATCAGTAACAAAAGTATCCGAAACACTACCAAGTTGTACAGCAATCCTCTTATCATCAATATCATCAATACTATTAATAAAACCATCACTTCTAACAATAACAACTTGTCTACTAGTAGAATAATTAATAGAAAAATCAACTTTTTCAGCCCTCTCATCACTATAACTAATACCCGCTGCTCCAAAATCAGCCTTACCAGTCCTAACCTCATTAACAATTGAATCAAAAGCAATATCCTTAACAACCAACTTCTTGCCCATTTCTTTAGCTATCTCCCTAGCAATATCAACATCAACCCCAACTACTTCCCCATTTTCATAATACTCATAAGGTGCAAAACCAGCCTCAGTCACCATAATAAGCTCATTATCATTTCTACCACTACAACCACTTAAAATAAACAAAGAAACAAATAATAAACTCATAGTAAATAATCTTTTCATATACTATCACTCTCCTATTAAATAAATTGTATCAAATTTCTATCAAAAAATCTACAATCTAACAAAAAAAGAAAATAAAACATTTTCTTAAGTATACTTATCCCGAACAAGAATAATATCATCACCAATCTTATCAATCTGTGCCCAATCAAGTTCATATTCCTCCCTACTAGCCAATCTCTTCATTTTCTTCTCCTCTAAAATAAGAGATTTAATACTACCATCACTATTTATAATAACATCAATTATCATCCCCAGCCTCTTACCAGTAGTCATATTTATAATTTCCTTAGTCTGTAAATCAGATAACCTCATCTCTATCACCTATTAAAATATATGCTTACTTAAAACTTTTTTTAATACTATTTATAGCATTCTTCTCAATACGAGAAATCTGAGCCTGAGAAATACCAAGTTCATCCGCTATTTCCATTTGTGTCTTTCCAAAGATAAACCTATCTTTTAAAATACTCACTTCCCTACTCTTCAAATTTTTCATTGCTCTATCCAAAGCCAATCTACTATCAATTCCATACTCATCTTCCTTAGTAGCAATCTGATCATAAAGATAAATAGTATCACCACCATCATTATAAATAGGCTCATACACACTAACAGGTTCTCGCAAAGAATCAAGAGCAACCGAAATATCATACTCATTAACCCCCAATATCTCAGCAATTTTATAATTCGAAGGTTCTCTACCATTAACACTCATTTCTTCCTTAAGCTTCAAAGTCTTATAAGCCAAATCCTTAATACTTCTAGATATCCTAAGCGTATTATTATCCCTCAAATACCTTTTAATTTCCCCCTCAATCATTGGACAAGCATAAGTAGAAAGCTTAACATCATAAGAAATATCAAAATTATCAATAGCCTTAACCAGTCCTAAACAACCAACTTGAAACAAATCATCCAAATTATCCACTTTACCAGCAAATTTTTTTAATATACTCAATACAAGTTTCAAATTACCATTTATCAAATCCTCTCTAGCCAAATCATCCCCATCTCTCATCTTTTTAAAAAGTTCTATCATCTCTTCATTTTTCAAAACCCTAATATTCGCAGTATTCACACCAGTTATTTCTACCTTATGGCGTGACATAAAAAAATCTCCTTTCATACTCATTATGAATATTTTTAGAGATTTTTATTCAGTTCTTATACAATTCTAATATCTCCTTAAACCTATCAGGAACAGGCGAAATAAATTCCATATACTCCTTAGTAATAGGATGAACAAAACCCAATTTCTCAGCATGAAGCATCTGTCCAAAATCCCTATCAACAAGCTTCTTATAACCATATACAGGATCATTAACAATAGGATGTTCAATATAACTCAAATGAACCCTTATTTGATGAGTTCTCCCAGTCTCCAACTTACATCTAATCAAAGTAGAATTCCTATACCTCTCTAAAACCCTAATATGCGTAACAGCATCCTTAGAATTATCACTCGTTACAGCCATTTTCTTCCTATTATTCTTATCCCTACCAATAGGAGCATCAATAGTAGCAGTATCCTCATGAATAATCCCCTCTACTAAAGCAATATACTCCCTTACCACTTCTTTCTTCCCAATAGCAGTAGCAAGCACATTATGTACTTCATCATTTTTAGCTACCAACAAAAGACCAGAAGTATCAGCATCTATCCTATGAACAATACCGGGCCTAATTTCCGTATTCACCTTACTCAAACTATTAGTATGATACATAAGAGCATTAACAAGCGTACCACTATAATTACCAAAAGCAGGATGAACAACCATACCACTAGGCTTATTAACCACTATCAAATAATCATCCTCATAATAAATATCCAAAGGAATATTCTCTGCTACAATATCAATCTTCTCATCATACTCCTCAACATCAATACTATCATTAAGCTTAAGAATATAACTAGATTTAACACACTCTGAATTTACTAATACATTACCATTATCAATCATTTTCTGAATCTTACTTCTCGAATACTTAGTATTATCAGTCAAATACTTATCAATTCTAATCCCAACACTTCCCTCATCAATTATCATTTCTTTCTACCTCCTACTAAAACAAGTAAAACAACCCCAATAACAATAAAAGAATCTGCTACATTAAATATAGGAAAACTATAATCACCTATTCTAACAGATAAAAAATCCACAACATATCCCCTAAATATCCTATCAAATAAATTACCAAAAGATCCCCCTATAATTAAAGAAAAAATAATTATATCAATCCTACTAACAATACTATTCCTATTTCTAATAACATAATATACCAAAAACCCAATTATAATAGCAGTTACACCAATAAGAAAAATTCTCTGTCCCACCAAAATACTAAAAGCAGCCCCAGTATTATTCGTAGGTAAAATATAGAAAAAATCATCTATAACCGAAATAACATTCCCCTCATTCAAAAACCTAATAACCAATAACTTAGACACTTGATCAACTAGAAAAAAAATAGTAGACAATATAACAATTAACATTAATTATTTCCCCCACATTCACCATTAGTCCAAATACAAGTATCAAGAACATACTTATAGTCCTTACCCTCCTCATCTTTTATAGTTTCCTTATAATCATCAGACAAACATCCTAAATCCTCTTTTTCTACCCTAAAACAATAAACATAATCACTATCACGATATACATAGACTTTAGCATCTTTATTACATTCTTTATTCCTATTACCGGGATTAATATAATCCTTTTCCTCTATAACCCCACTATCAATAACATTACTCATTGTAATAGATTCATTCTTAAATATATCAACATCTTCACTAGTTCTATTAAACCCAGTATAAAATTTACAACCCTTACCATCAGGATTATAAGATAAATTACTTCCATTTAAAGAAACATAACTCTCAATACCCTTAGATAACTGATTAATAAAAGCTCCCTCACTCCTTAACTTACTTTGCTTATAAGTATCAAGTAAATTAGGAACAGCCACCACTAAAATAATAGATAATATAACAATTACCGCCAATAACTCAATCAAAGTAAAACCACGTCTATTCATCCCTCATCACCTTAACTATATATTACCATAAATGAATATTTTAATCAAGACACTTGCAATTTCATTTTATTATCTATATAATAATAATAGGTGAAATATGAAACTAATATATAATAATAAAGAAATAACTCTATACGAATGTAAAACATTTTACAGAAGACTAAAAGGCTTTATGTTTACTAAAAATATAGATAAAGCCCTACTATTTAATAAATGCAATAGTATCCATACATTCTTTATGAAAAATAATATTGATGTAATAATGTGTGATAAAAATAACAAAATACTATTATACTATAAAAATTTACCCAAAAACAAAATAATACTACCAAAAAAAGGAATAACAAAAGTATATGAAACACCAAGTAACTATTTCAATATCAAAATAAATGAAAGGATGACCATAAAATGAATATATCAATTTTAGGAGCAGGAGCTTTTGCTATAGCACTAGCTAGTATATTCCACAATAATAACCACAAAATAAAAATATGGACAAACAGTAAAGAAGAAAAAAATTACATAATTAAAATTAGAAAAAATAACAAAATAGATTACACAATACCAAAAGAAATAACAATAAGTACAAATATGCAAGAAACAGTAAAAAATACAAACTTAATTGTACTAGCAGTACCAACAAAATATATAGATTATGTAAGTAAAGAATTAAATAAATATTACAAAGATAATCAAGTAATATGTATCGCCTCTAAAGGAATAGAACAAAACACCCATAGATTCCTATATGATATTGTAAAAGACAATATCCAAACAAATTCATTAGCAGTACTATCAGGAGGTACATTTGCAGACGACATAATAAAAGAAAAACCACTAGGTTTTACCCTAGCAGTCAAAGATAACTATGCCAAAAAAACAATACTAAAAAGTATCCAAAATAACTACATAAAAATAGAAACAACTAAAGATATAATAGGAACCGAAATATGCGGTTCTATCAAAAACATAATAGCCATTACCGCAGGAATAATAAACGGAATGGGAACTACTCCATCCACAAACAGTATGTTCCTAAAAGAAGCCATAAATAACATAACCTACCTAATAAAAGCCTTAGGAGGAAATCCCAAAACAATACTCTCATATGCCGGAATAAGTGATATTATTCTCACATCAACATCAAATAAAAGTAGAAATTACACCTTAGGAACTTTAATAGGAGAAAACAAATCCCCAAAAGAAATAAATAACTACATAAAAAATAATACCATTGAAGGATTATACACCCTTATATCCATAAAAGAATTACTAGAAGAAAAAAACATCAATTTACCAATTATCAACACTACCTACGACATCATCATAAATAAAGCATCTCCCAATGAATTAAATAAAATACTAATAACCAAGTAGAAGACTATATACTTTCAACATAGTCTTCTACTTCTTTTACCGTATTATCAAAATTATCATAATCAGTATTAAACCAAACAGTAGGTAACTGATTCCTAAAAAAAGTATATTGCCTTTTAGCATAATGCCTAGAATTAAGCTTAATCATATTTACCATTTCCTCAAAAGAACAATTACCCTCCAAGTAACTATAAACCTCCTTATACCCAATAGCGGTCATCAAAGGTCTACCACTTATCTTCTTATCATAAAAGTACTTAACTTCTTCAACTAAGCCACTACTAATCATCTTATCAACCCTACTATTAATCTTATCATAAAGAATATCCCTATCAGTAGTAAGTCCAATAAATAAAGCATCATACAAAAGCTTATCCGTCTTATTCTCACTTATAGACTTATTATTTTCAACATAATAATTAATAGCTCTAATTAATCTCCTCCTATTAAACCTATCAATAACAATATCCCTATCCATATCTTTTAACATAGCATATAACTGATCATTAGATAACTCATCATAAGTATTACATTTATTCTCAAAAGACAACTTATAATCATATAAAGCTGCCTTAATATAAAGACCAGTTCCACCAACAATAATAGGCAATTTACCCCTATTTAAAACATCTTCTATCTTACATCTACAATCAGTCTGATAATGATATATACTATAATCATCACCAACTTCTTTAATATCAAGTAAATGATGCCTTATACCATCCATTTCCTCCAAAGTTACCTTAGCACTACCAATATCAAGTCCCTTATAAACCTGAACAGCATCAGCATTAATAACCTCTCCATCATATCTTTTAGCCAGCTCAATACCAAGCTTTGTCTTCCCAACACCAGTAGGTCCCACTATTACTATAATCTTATTCATCTAAACACTCCTCTTAAACATCTTTTCAATTTCATAAATAGTAAAATGAATAATCGTAGGTCTACCATGAGGACAATTATACGGATTATTACATTTCCTTAACTTATCAATAATCTCTTCTTGAGCTTCTTTAGTTATCCTAGTATTAGCCTTAATACTCATCTTACAACTAATAAGTTTAGCCAAATTATCCCTAAACTTCCCCAAAGAAAAATCCTTTCCCTTAGACAATATCTCATCAAATATTCTTTTAACAATATCCTCTTCATAACCCTTAGGAACCCATGTAGGATGCGAAATAACCCTAAAAGAATTAATACCAAACTCCTCTATAGAAAAGTTCAAATCCTCCAAAATTCCAATATTTTCCTTAATCTTAATATACTCATTACTAGGTAAAGTAATAACAATAGGAACAATAAGTGAAATAGTATTATTACTAGGATGAGAAAGCAAATAAAAGTTTCTCTCATAATTAACTCTCTCTTCAGCAGCATGCTGATCAATCAAATAAATTCCCTTTTCATTTTCACAAACAATATAAGTACCAAGAGCAAGTCCAATAGGATACAATTCAGGTAATTTATCACATACAATATCTTCCATATATTCACTATCACTATCACTATCACTATCATTATCATATTCATTATTAGGCTCAGATACAAAATTAACCAAATCATTTAACCTATCCCCATAATCATCAGAAGTATCCTTAACACTACTTCTTTCTAAATTTAAACTCAAATTCCTATAAGTAACTTCATTCTTAACTTCCTTAGTCTCAATTTTAGGAATAAGCATCTTAGTCTTAATTGTATCTATAATAATATTTTCAATCAATACCTTTAAATCATCAAAATTACTAAACTTAATATCCTGCTTAGATGGATGAATATTCACATCAATAAGAGAAGGATCAGTATCAATATTAATAACCACTATCGGATAACGACTATCCTCCTTAAAAGAAGAATAAGCATCATTAACAACCTTATTCAAATACTGATTTTTAATAACCCTTTTATTAACAAGAATAGTCATATGATTCCTATTTGATCTAGTAACCTCTGGAAGAGATATATAACCAGATATCCTATAATCATTATTCTCCCCCTCTATCTTAAGCATCCTCTTAGTAACATCAAGACCATAAATAGCCTTAATAACCTTAAGCTGATTACCACTACCATCAGTATTCAAAAGTTCTTTATCATCATTAGTAAGCCTAAATTTAATATCAGGATAAGATAAAGCCATTTTATTAACATATTCCAATACATTAGCAAGTTCAGCATAAGGACTTCTCAAATGTTTCAATCTAGCAGGAGTATTATAAAACATATTATTAACAACAAACTGAGTACCAATTCTAGCTTCCGAAGAAGACTCACTAATAACCTTTCCCCCCTTAATATGAATCATAGTACCAACATCACCCATAGAAGTTTTCATTACCACATTAGATACAGAAGCAATAGAAGGAAGAGCCTCTCCCCTAAAACCTAAAGAATTAATATTAAACAAATCATCATCACAATAAAGCTTACTCGTAGCATGCCTCTGAAAAGCAAGCCTAGCATCTTCTCTACTCATTCCAATTCCATTATCTGTAACAATAATTTCACGAAGTCCCGCCTCTTTCAAATCAATCTTAATACTAGTAGCTTTAGCATCTACCGAATTTTCCACAAGTTCCTTAACAATAGAAACAACCTTTTCAACAACCTCACCTGCTGCTATTTTATTAGAAAGCAGTTCATCCATAACTCTAATCTTATTCATTATTTACCTCAATCATCTTATAAGGAACAGCCATATTACCCACTCTCTTATATATAGCAATTTCCCTATTATTTTTATCAACAAGTATCGACATATCCCCATCAAAGAAACAAGGAAGAGTCATACCATTAAGAACTTTTTTAAGAATATCATCATCAATAAAAGTAACATCCATATCATCTAAAACATCTCTAATATTAAAAAGCTTATAATGATCATTTAAAATATCCTCTAAAGAAAAAGCATCATCCAAAGAAAATTTCCCCTGCTCTATTCTTATCAAATCTCCCATAGTTCCATAAGTATTCAAATCATAACCAATATCCCTAATTAAACTTCTAATATAAGTTCCCTTACTAACCTTACATTTAATTCTAAAACAAACAATATCATCTAAATACTTAGGATCATCAAGTAACTCCAAAGAAAATATTTCAACTTCCTTACTAGGAGCCTTAACATCAATTCCACTCCTAGCATACTCATATAACTTCTTACCATTAACTTTTACAGCAGAATATAAAGGAACCTCCTGCAAATACTTCCCAATAAACTTACCTAATACTCTTTCAATATCATCTTTCCTAACATTTACAACATTTTTCTTAACTTTTACCCCACTAATATCAAGAGTATCAGTTTCATATCCCAATATAACATCCGCTACATAAACTTTAGTATCATTAGAAAGAAGTTCTACTATCTTCAAAGCCTTACCAATAGCTACTACCAAAACACCCTTAGCTAAAGGATCTAAAGTCCCCGTATGACCAACCTTTTTAGTACCAAATTTTTTACATATAACATTAACAACATCCCTACTAGTATACCCACTAGGTTTATTTACAACTAATATCCCATTCATTAATACTCTTTCCTACTTCCTTTATCAACTCATTTTTAACATCATCAAATGCCATAGTAACAGTAGCCCCCGCAGCATTAACATGACCACCACCACCAAACATAGACATAATTCTATTAACATCAATATGCTTACTCCTAAGTGATATTCTAATTCTATCAAGATATCTTCTTAAAAATATAGATACCTCAACACCATCAATTTCCAAAGGAACACTAACTAAAATACCACAATCACTTTGATCTACACCAGTTTCAACCATATCCTCACTAGTAATATAAAAAAAAGCAATCTTCCCATCACAATAAAATTCCAAATTATTTAAAGCAATCATCTTAATATCAAACTGATTTCTAGATATCACCCTAAGAGCTTTATCATATATCAAAGAAACATCAACAATCTTACAAAGATCCTCTGCCATAGCAAAAGTACTAGGAGCAACATCCTGATGAGAAAAACCACCAGTATCCGTAAGTAATCCAGTCATCAAAGCCATAGCTATATCATTATCAATTACTATATTCATTTTCTTAATCAAATTATAAACAATTTGACAACAAGCCGGAAGTTCTTCTACTAAATTTTCATTACCATATCTAGTATTACTAACATGATGATCAATTACCATAACCTCCCTAGCCCTATCAATAATACCACTAGGATCATTTACTCTATCTTTATTAGCAGTATCTAAAACAATAGCCAAATCATAATTACTATTACTCTCACTTACTATATCATCATAACCATTCAAATAACAAAATTTCTTAGGAACATCATTAACAACCACTATAACATCTTTTCCAATACGCTTCAAAGCAAAATATAAAGCCAAACTACTACCAATAGCATCCCCATCAGGATTATTATGACAAAGTAAAACAATATTATTGCTTTTACTAATTACACCAATAATATTGTCCATACTTATTCCTCCCCATTAATATCATCAATAATTTTTTCAATCTTATTACCATATTCAATAGACTCATCATAAACAAAAGTAAGTTCAGGCATCTTCCTAATTTCAACCTCATCAAATAACTTACCCCTAATAAACGAACTAGCTCTATTTAAAGCAGTAGTTACCTTTTCCCTATCACTATCAATCAAATTAGTAAAATATACCTTAGCATAAGATAAATCACTAGTAATACTAGTAGCAGTTATAGTAACAAAACGAATATCATCATCCTTAACTTCTTCCCTTATTATTTTAGATATAGCCTCAGTAAAAATATGCCCTAATCTCTCTAATTTAACACTCATAACTATCTACCCTTACTCTTTCTAGCACTATAGCCATCACAAAAATCATAATAATTATCCATATTAGCAATCCCATTATCCACTAGTCTCTTAGCAATAACACGACCATTATTAAAAATCTTAGACTCTTTAGGATTATCAAAACCCTCTACTTCAATAAATTGTTCTTCCAAAGGAACACCCTCAAACAATTCAGTAAAATAAGATCTTCTTCCTGCACTTTCCAATATTTTTTTATATTTAATTTCATTACGATCCACAGAAACACTATTCTTTATCTCATATTTTCTTTTAAGTTCTTTCTCAAACTTAGCATCAGAACCAACTCTATTAGCATTAAAACTTGCTATTTTCATTTCACACCTACCTATATTTACTATTTTTCTTTCTATCTAAAAGACCAGCCTCATACCCATCTAAATAATCTTTATTCTCTTTAACATGTATAGGAAGTTCATCAAAAACAATAACCTCATCCATAGCATCATTATAACCAATTCTATATAAAGACTCAGAATCATATTTTGAAGAACAAATACCCACTAATAACTCTCTATTAGCAAATTCCGTATAACCATTTATATAAGAAGTAAGTTCTCCATCATTAACAATATTAGAAGTATCATATCTATCATCCTTAATAAAATACAAACCCACTAATCTATCTTTTTTACCCTGCTCTCTAATCTTAAAATCAGTACCATATTTTTCTCTTTGTCTTAACTCATTCTTCTTCCTATTCTCTTCCTTAAATATCCTATCAATTTCTAAATCAAGAACAGCTCTAGCTTTTCCATCATAAGTCAAATTCTTATATCTCTCATTTCTATATACCATAATACCATCCTATCTTGTCTTTTTCTTATCCTCTAATCCCTTTTTATAACCAATCAAATAATCACTACAATTCTTAACCTTATCAGGTAACATATCAAAAGAAACACCATTAACCGCATCATTATAACCAATAGTAGCAATATCAATATCACTTCTAACTTCCGAATTAACAGCCTTAGAAGCAATAATTTCATTAGCCCTAACATAATAACCATAATAATAAGACTTAACATCACCAGAAGTTACAACAAAAGACTTATTCACATCCATAAGAATAGACTCATCATATCTATCTCCTCGTAATCTACTATCTACGCCAAATTTAATAAACTTTCCAGTACCTCTTTCATTAAAAGCTTTCTTAGCATTCTCTTCATTTCTTTTTCTAGTAAACATAGTATCTATTTTCTCCAAAGACACCTCACTTCTCGTTACCTTAGGAATACTTATATTTCTATTTTCACTATTAAATTCCATATATATCACCATCCAATTTATCTCTTCATTTCTTTCAATTCATAAGCCTCAATAATATCTTTTTCTTTAATATCATTAAAATTCTCAATAGTAATACCACATTCTAGTCCTTGCTTAACTTCCTTAGCTTGATCTTTCTCTCTAGCTAAACTAGCAATAGAACTATCAATTACCACAACACCATCTCTTATAATCCTAGCTTTAGCCCCTCTTCTAATAACACCAGATGTAACATAAGAACCCGCTATAGTACCAACCTTAGAAAATTTAAACAACTTTCTAACTTCAGCCTCTCCAAGAACAACCTCTTCAAATAAAGGTTCAAGCTTACCCTTAAGAGCAGCTTCCATCTCTTCAACTACTTTATATATAATATCATATAATCTAATATCAATACCCTTATCCTTAGCAAGTTCAGTAATCTTATGATCAGGCCTAATATTAAAACCAATAATAATAGCATTAGAAGCTTCCGCCAAAACAATATCACTCTCAGAAATAGCACCAATTCCACTTCTAATAACATTTATCTTAATACCCTCAACATCAAGTTTAAGTAAAGAATTACGAACAGCCTCTTCACTACCCTTAACATCAGCTTTCAAAATAATATTAATCTCTTTTTCTCCAGCTTCTGCTCTACTAAATAAATCAGCAAGACTAACAGAAGCCTTAGGCTTATTTCTCTTCTCTCTCTCAATTTCACTTCTCTGCTCTGCTACTTTCTTAGCCCTCTTTTCACTCTCAAAAGCCATAAACTTATCACCAGCAGAAGGACTATCAGATAATCCTGTTATAGATACAGGCATTGAAGGAAGTGCCTCTACTAAATTCTCTCCCTTATCATTCTTAAGCGTTCTAACCCTACCATATATAGTACCAACAACAATAGGATCACCAAGTCTAAGCGTACCATTTTGAATAAGTAAATTAGAAATAACACCACTCGTTTTATCAACTTTAGATTCAATTACTGTACCCATAGCATAACGATTAGGATTAGCTTTCAATTCACTAATTTCACTAAGTAACAATATTCTTTCTAACAAATCATCAATTCCCTCTCCTAGAGCAGCAGAAATATTTACAAACATAGTATCTCCCCCCCACTCTTCAGGCTGCAATCCATTATTTGCCATCTCAGTTAATACTTTCTCAACATTAGCAGTAGGTTTATCAACCTTATTAACCGCCACAATAATAGGAACCCCTGCTGCCTTAGCATGATCAATAGCCTCTTTAGTCTGTGGCATAACCCCATCATCAGCGGCCACAATAATAATTACAATATCCGTAATTGATGCTCCCCTAGCTCTCATCTCAGTAAAAGCCGCATGACCCGGAGTATCAATAAAAGTTATCTTTTTACCATTATAATCTATCTGATAAGCACCAATAGCTTGCGTAATACCACCAGCTTCTGACGCAACAACACTAGTTTTTCTAATAGTATCCAAAAGCGTTGTTTTACCATGATCAACATGTCCCATTATAGTTACAACAGGAGGTCTTTCCACCAAATCTTCTTCTTTATCAACAATCTCTAACATCTCAAAATTAGACTCATCAAGCATACTATCCCTTTTAAGCGTCTTATCATAATCAGAGACCAATATTTCAGCAGTATCAAAATCAATAGAAGCATTAATATTAACCATCATTCCTAAACTCATAAGTTTCTTAATCAAAGAAGCCGAAGAAACATTCAAACAAGAAGCAAGATCTCCTACTGTCATACCATCACTATATCCAATAACATTATCATTATTAGTAGTATTAGCCTGCAACTTCTCCTTATGCTTGTACATCTCTTTTCTCTTTACCTTATAATCATTTTTCGGAGCATCTTTCTTAACAGAATTACTCTTTACATTCTTCCTAGTCTTTTCTGGAATAACAATCTCTTCCAACTCCTCTTCATAAGAAAGTATATCTTCATCATCAACCATATTAGCAATCTCATTATCCAGCATAATAATATCATCATCCGACAACATATCACTACTACTACTTACATCAATACCAATCTTTTTACATAACGCCAATACCTCATTAACACTCCTATCAACATCACTTGCATATTCGGATACATTCATCATATGTATCACCTCCTATTTAATCATTTTTTCTATCTCATCATATATTTCACTATCAATATTTACCTCTAAAACCCTTTCCAAAATCTTTTTATTTCTAGCAATATCAAGAACACTCCTATCTCTCTTAATATAAGCTCCACGCCCATTAGCCTTTCCAGTTATATCAACAAAAACATTACCATCTCTATCTCGAACAATACGCAACAATTCATTCTTAGGTAACTGTTCTTTAGTAACAACACATCTGCGTAGTGGAATCTTCCTCATATTCTACTCACCAACAGATTCCTCTTCCACATTAGAAGAATCAGCCTTAACCTCAATCTTATAATGTGTAAGACGAGAAGCAAGCTTAACATTCTGTCCCTTTCTACCAATAGCCAAAGAAAGATTACTATCATTAGCAAGTACCAAAGCCTCTTTCTTACTATCATCTTTCAAAGTAACTTTCAAATCTTTAGCAGGACTCAAAGCATTAGCAATAAATTTAATAGGATCTTTGTCATATAAAACAACATCAATCTTCTCTCCATTTAATTCTTTTAAAACTGCTCCAATTCTTCTACCTTTCTCGCCAATAACAGCTCCTATCGGATCAACATTATTATACTCAGTATAAACAGCAATCTTTGTCCTACTTCCAGCATCCCTAGCAACAGAATATAACATAACAGTACCATCACTAAGCTCAGGAATCTCAATTTCCAAAAGTCTCTTAACAAAACCATAATGACTTCTAGATAACATAATAAATGGTCCCTTAGGTCCAATCTCCAATTTAGAGACATAAACCTTAACTGAAGAACCCATAACTAATTTCTCTCCGGGAATAATTTGATCCTTAGGTAAAATACCACTAGCTCTACCCAAATCAACAAAATAATTCTTCTGATCCTCCCTAGATAAAGTACCAACCATTAACTCCCCATCTTTATCCTGAAATTCATTAGATATACTCTGTTTCTCAGCTTCCTTAACTCTTTGTACCACTATCTGTTTAGCAGTCTGTGAAGCAACTCTACCAAAATCTCTAAGAGGTAATTCCTTATCAATAATAGTCTCACCAACTAAAATATCACTAACTATTTCTTTAGCCTCATCAAGTGAAACCTCTATTTCAGGATTAACAACCTCTTCAACTACTGTTTTATAAGAATAAACCCTAATATCACCAGTAACAGTATCCACTTTAGCCATAACATTACTAATACCCTCATTCTTCTTATAAGCAGCCGCTACTGCCTGCTCCATAGCCTCAACAACAACATTCTTATCAATTTTCTTCTCTTCAACAATAGCATCTAAAGCTTTCATAAATTCTTTCATCTGTTTACTATTCATTATACTCCTCTTCCTTTCTCCTTAGTAGATACATCCAGTATATAAGCCTCATCAATAGGATCTTCTCTATCCAAAATAGGATTAATAATATTAGTAACTTCTACACACTTATCAATATCAATAATCTCATCTCGATCAATTACAATTCGCAAATATAAATTATTATCTTCCCTATCTAAACTAACTGAATCAATCTTAACTCCAACTTTACCTACTTCTTCTTCTAACATTTCTTTTATCTTTTCAACACTCATATTTCCTCCTAATTAATATATATAAAAGAGTGGATTTTTATGCCACTCTTTCCTGAAGACACTTATATTATATCACATCATCTAATCAATTACAACCTAAAAATCCAATTTTTATATACATTTAATCATCATAATTATCCAAAAAACTATATTTCTTTCCATCAATCTTATAAGTAAGAACACCATCACAATTAACATTATCCAGTGCCTTAAAAATATTCATATCAACATTAGGATTAACCCTCTTAATATCACTAATAAGCTTCTTAATCTCCATTCTCTTACTATTAACCTCATTAATAGATAAATTACTCTCAGTAAGCTTACAAGCACAATTAATAAACTTCAAATCATTATATCTCATCCAAGAAATAATAGCCTCCTCATGAACCAAATATAAAGGTCTAATAAGCTCCAAACCAGGAAAATTATCACTATGAAGTTTAGGAAGCATAGTCTTAACTTCACTACCATAAAACATACTAAGAAGAGAAGTCTCAATAACATCATTAAAATGATGCCCCAAAGCAATCTTATTACATCCAAGTTCCATAGCCTTACTATATAAACAACCTCTTCTCATCCTAGCACACATATAGCAAGGACTATCAGCCTCCATATTAATAACACTATCAAAAATATCAGACGCAAACATCTCAATATCAATATTAAGTATCTTTGCTACATCAAAAATAGCCTTTCTATGTTCCTCACTATATCCAGGATCCATAACAACATAAAAAGCCTCAAACTTAACATTACCATGTCTAATAAGCTCCTCAATACACTTAGCAAGCAAAAAAGAATCTTTACCCCCAGATATACAAACCATAATTCTATCATTCTCTGAAATAAGATCATAAGAAATAACCGCCTTAACAAACTTACTCCATATATCTTTTCTATACTTCTTAATAATACTTCTCTCTATTTCCTTATACTTTTCCATATAACACCCTCAAAATCAACACTATTATACAACAAAATAACATAAAAAAAAAGAGTTCTTTTACATAATCTCCATCAAATTAAGAATAGAAGCAAATATAATCCACAACAAATAAGGAATAAGAAGATAAGCACTAATCCTATTTTCCAAATAAAACTTATATATCATATAACCCACTATCAAAATAAGAAGAAGTATCCAAAAGAAAGCAAAAGACTCAAACCCAAAACTAAAGAAAAAAATAGGCCAAAGTAAATTCACAACCAAATTAACAATATAAATATCAATAAGTCTTCTATTATCTCTAATAAGATAACTAGCAATACCCATAAGAATATAAAGAATACTCCATATTATAGGAAATAAAAATCCCGGTACAATACCATCATAATTAGAACTCTCAGAAGAAGTAATAATTCCAACTATCCCACCTAAAACCAAAGGAGTAAAAACATATAATAAAAATATCTTATAATTACCTTTTCTCATATTCATCACATTATATTAATATGTAATAAATATATAAATATGCAAAAAGAAAACCAATTAATAGTTCTCTTTCTTAATCTCAAAATAACTTTGCTTATGAGCACACACAGGACATACTAAAGGAGCCTCTCTACCAACAACAATATGACCACAATTCCTACATTGCCATATCATATCCCCATCACGAGAAAAAACCAAACCATTTTCTACATTATTAAGAAGTCTTCTATATCTCTCTTCATGCTCTTTCTCAATCTTAGCAACCTCCTCAAACAAAAATGCAATTCTAGTAAATCCCTCACTTCTAGCCGTTTCAGCAAACTCCTTATACATATCTGTCCATTCATAATTCTCACCATCAATAGCAGACTTCAAATTATCTATCGTACTAGGAATCTCACCACCATTTAACTCCTTAAACCACATTTTAGCATGTTCTTTCTCGTTATTAGCAGTCTCCTCAAATAACTCCGCTATCTGCTCATAACCATCTTTCCTAGCCTTAGAAGCAAAATAAGTATACTTATTCCTAGCCTGTGATTCACCTGCAAAAGCAGTCATCAAATTCTCCTCAGTTTTACTACCTCTCAATTCCATTATAAATCTCCCTTTCTTTGGCATTCACTACAAATACCTCTATATTTTATTTCATAATCCACTACTAAATTACCATCAATATACCCATTAACAACATCTTTCCTCAATACATCAATAATAGCCCCACAATTAGTACAAACAAAATGATCATGAATATCATTTCTATCATACCGAACCATACCATTAACAATTAGAAACCTAATATAATTATTCATAGATAACCAAGATAAATTACGATATACCGTTCCCAAACTAATATTAGGAATAATCTCTCTTGCCATATCATATATCTGATAAGCACTTAAATGATCATAACTATTATTAACAATATTAAGTACGCATTCCCTCTGCTTAGTATTACGCATATAACTTTCTCCTTATTAGTAATGATTACTAATAAAATTATACCCCACTATCAAATAAAAGTCAAATATAAAAAAAATAGATCCAACAATCTATTTTTCTATTAACATATCAGCGAGCTTCGTAACATAACCAGCACCTAAAGTAAGAATTAAATCATTACTATGTACATTCTCATTCAAATAAAGTACAATATCATCATAATCACTAATACATATAACATCCTTATCATACTTTCTAATCTCATTAGCAAGATCATCAGAAGTAATACCATAAACATTATCTTCTCTAGCAGCATAAATATCCGTAACAATAATATGATCAAAATCCTTAAGAGCCTTAGCAAAATCTTCCTTATGTCTATAAGCTCTAGCATAAGTATGAGCCTCAAACACCACCCAAGACTCATTATACTTAGTCCTATGAATAGCCCTACTAGTAGCCACTATCTCCGTAGGATGATGCCCATAATCATCATATACATTAGCACCATTAAATACTCCCTTATACTCAAGTCTCCTACTAGCACCAGTATATTTAACAATACCATTTTTAATATCATCAAAAGAAATACCATAACTATAAGAAAGTGCAATAGCAGACAAAGCATTAAGTATATTATGTTCTCCTAAAACAGAAAGAATAATATTACCTAAACAAGTACCCTTATACATAACATCAAAACTAGCAAATCCATCATCAGTATAACAAATATTCTTAGCCATATAATCACTATCATTTAAAATACCATAAGTAACAACCTCAGCCATAGTATTACTCTTAAGAAAACTACTATTATCATCATCATTATTAACAACCAAATAACCATCACTAGGTAAATTACTAACATACTTACCAAAAGACTTCTTAATATTATCTAAATTTTTAAAATAATCCAAATGATCATTATCAATATTAAGAACAATAGCAGACTTCTGTCTAAAACTAAGATAACTATCAGAATATTCACAAGCCTCAATAATCAAATTATCACTCTTACCAATTCTATAATTACCACCAATATTACTAAGAATACTACCAACCTGAATAGTAGGATCCATACCAGCTTCAATAAATATCAAACTAAGCATTGAAGTAGTAGTAGTCTTCCCATGAGTACCAGCAACACCAATAGTATTAGAATATAACTTAGTAATTTCACCTAAAAACTCTCCTCTTTCCATCATTGGAATATTCCTCTTTTTAGCCTCAATCATTTCAACATTATCTTCCTTAATAGCGGCCGTATAAACAACAAAATCAATATCATCAGTAATATTATCCCTACTTTGAAAAGTAAAAACTCTAACACCATTATCAATAAGCATATCAGTAATATTAGAACTAGTCCTATCACTACCACTAACCTTATAACCCATATTAACAAGAATATCAGCAATACCACTCATACTAATACCACCAATACCAATCATATAAATATGACTACCCCTCTCAATAAATAACCTATTTTTACACTTAACTATTGTATCCTTAAACAATCTACCCCTAGTTTCAAAATCAGGAAACTGATCCCAACTAGCACAAGCAGGACTAAGTAAAATAATATCTTTATCTTTAGAATTATCATAAGCCTCAAAAGTAGCAGTAACCAAATCATCACAAACAATACACTTAACACCAATACTAGTACAAAAATCATAAATTCTCTTCTTAGTCTCTCCATAAGCCACTACCAACTTAGTATGCCCCATAGAATTCTTAAGACCATCAAAAGAATGTCCTCTATCTAAACCACCCATAATAAGAATAGTATCTCTACTAAAAGAATCAAGAGCAATAATAGTAGATTCAGTATTAGTACTTTTAGAATCATTATAAATATCTCTTCCATTAATATTACCAACATACTCAAGCCTATGTTCCACTCCACCAAAAGAACTAACAACATCTATAATAACATCATCACTAACGCCATATTTTTTAGCACACAAAATAGCACACATAATATTCTGATAATTATGTTTCCCTTTCAACAAAATCTTACTAACATCAAGATATTTATTACCATCATAATAAATAAAACCATCACTATAATAACAATTAGTACTATCACTATCACAAGAAAAATATAACTTATCACTCAAAATATCACTAGTAAGATCCATAACTTCACTATTATCAAAATTTATAATAGCAGTATCCCCCTTACTATGATGATTAAAAATCTTTTTCTTAGTCATAACATACCTCTCATGACTATCATGAAAATCAGTATGACAATCAAAAATATTAGTAATAACCGAAGTATTAGTTTTAAATTCATACATATCACAAAGCTGATGATCACTAATCTCCATAACCAAATAACTATCACTCTTAATATCCCTAACATAATGACATAAAGGAGTTCCAATATTACCCGCTAAAAAAACCCTATCACCATAAAATCTTTTCATAATCTCATAAATAATACTAGTAGTAGTAGTCTTACCATTAGAACCAGTAACTCCAATAATATTAACATCTTTATTCAAATAATGATAAGCAACTTCAATCTCATTAACAACCGGAATACCAAGTTCCTTAGCCCTACTAACTAAAGGATGATCATATTTAATACCGGGATTCTTAACCACCATATCATAACTATCCGAAAAATAAGAAACAGGATCATCACTAAGTACAAAAGTAACACCCAACTTCTTAAGTTCCTGAACCCTATCCTCATCCTGCTCTTTCATATCAGTAATAAAAACTTCATTATCATCCGCTAATAACTTAGCCACCTCATAACCACTTCTAGCCATTCCCAATATAAATATTTTTTTATTTTTATACATTACAAACCTCCTAAACAATTATAACACTTATAAAATAATAATTCTATAATATTATATTAAAAGAAAAGAAATATTCTCTATTATTCAATAACATATCTCTTACTAATACATTCATATCCTAAAGACTTCATATAATCATAACTATCCGTCAAAATACAAAATTCAACACCATTAACACCACACCCCATAAAAAACTCATCCAGTTTACTAATAACATCCTCATCCTGAATATTTTGACTATATAAATTACACTCAATCATATTATTCTTATAATAATATTTAATACTTCTCATATCAATATCCGCAAATCTCTCTTTACCATTAACATCACAACCATCATAATCCCCCATTTTCTTATTAACAAACATAAGCTTAACTCTATATAAACTATCCATAATATCCATAATTCTTTTATCATTAATCTGAATAACTAAATGCCCACTAAAAGATAAACTATTATTAAGAAAATTAACACACATTTTCAAAACATCATCACTAATCTTCTTTTTACCAAAAGTAACTCCAATCAAATCCTCATCCAAAGAAGTAAAACCAAATAAAAACTTATCATCTTCTTTAACACCAAAAGTTTCAGTATCAATAATATCTATCTCATCATTATAAGTAATATCCATCCCAAGATCCCTTACATATTCTTTTATATTATCTCTATCTAATTTTTCAATCTTCATAAACATCTCCTCAACAAATATTATACACTATAATAAACTTTTTTTCAAATTAAGCATAAATTCCATCTTTAATCTAAAACTTTGAAAAAAAAAGCCATAACCAAACATAGTTATGACCTTTATATTAATCTAAGAATTCCTCTTCTAATACTTCAGAAGCATCATCATCAAAAAATTCCTTTTCTAAAGAATAACCAACATCCATATACTCCTTAGCACCAGTACCAGCAGGAATTAACTTACCAATAATAACATTCTCTTTTAATCCCTGAAGTTTATCAACTTTACCCTTAACTGAAGCCTCAGTAAGAATTCTCGTAGTTTCTTGGAATGAAGCAGCCGATAAGAACGAATCAGTCTCAAGAGCAGCCTTAGTAATACCAAGAAGAATAGGTTGTCCAATAGCAGGTTTCTTACCTTGAATGATAACATCTCTATTACCCTTAGTAAATTCCTGTAAAGAAACAGTCGTACTAGGAACAAACAAAGTATCACCAGCATCCATAATTCTAACTTTAGAAATCATTCTCTTAGCAATAATTTCAACATGCTTATCACTAATATCAACACCTTGTGATCTATATACCTTTTGTACCTCTTTCAATATATACTGTTGTACAGTATTAGGATCAGTTACCGCAAGTAACTCTTTAGGAGAAACAGAACCCTCAGTAATTCTATCACCAGCTTCTATCTTATCACCTTTCTCTACCCTAAGTTTAGCACCATATAAAGTAACATGTTCACGAGTTTCAGTATCATTCTTAACATATACCTTAAATTTACCACCAGCATCTTCAATTTTAGATACAACACCACTTATTTCACTAATAGTAGCTTTACCTTTAGGCATACGAGCCTCAAATAACTCTTCAACCCTAGGAAGACCTTGTGTAATATCAGCACCAGCAACACCACCAGTATGGAATGTTCTCATAGTAAGCTGAGTACCAGGCTCACCAATAGATTGAGCACCCATAATACCAACAGCCTCACCAATCTCAACAATATTACCAGTAGCAAGATTCCTACCATAACATTTTTGACAAACACCATGATCAGTCTTACAAGTCAAAACATTTCTAATTTCAACTTCAGTAATACCAGCTTTAACAATCTTATCAGCAATAGCCTCAGTAATAAACTCATTCTTATCAATTATCATTTCCTTAGTCTCAGGATTAATAACTTTCTTATTAGTATACCTACCAACAATTCTATCATATAACGGCTCAATAATACCATCCTTATCATCAGTAAATGCACTAACAACAACACCTTGAATAGTACCACAATCCTCTTCTTTAACAATAATATCTTGTGCTACATCAACAAGTCTTCTAGTCATATAACCAGAGTCAGCAGTCTTAAGAGCAGTATCAGCACTACCCTTTCTAGCACTATGTGTAGATAAGAAGAATTCAGATACAGATAAACCATCACTAAATGATGAAAGAATAGGTATTTCAATAGTCTCACCATTAGGTTTAGCCATAAGTCCTCTCATACCCGCAAGCTGAACAAAGTTTGAAATAGAACCCCTAGCTTTAGAATTCATCATTATAAATATTGGATTATCAACATAAGCCTTAGCATAACCCTGAAGCTCATCTTGTATTTCTTCTTTAGCCTTAGTCCAAATATCAATAACAAGCTCAAGTCTTTCTCTATCAGTAATAAGTCCTCTTTGGAACTGTTTATTAATTTTCTTAATCTCATCATTAGATTTAGCAACAATAGCTTCCTTATTCTTACTTACAACTACATCAGATACCGCTATAGTAATACCAGAATAAGTAGAATACTTAAATCCTAAATCTTTTAATTTATCCAAGAATATACTAGTCTCAGTAGTCTTATACCTCTTAAACATTTGAGCAATAATCTTCTCAAGAGCACCCTTATTAAATGGAGCAGAAAGAGGCATCTCACTAATCCTATCTACTATATTTTCCCCATAATCAATAAAGTATTTACTAGGAGTAATACCCTCAATATTCTCACTAGTAGCCTCACATAAGTAAGGGAATGAATCAGGTAAAATCTCATTAAAAATAATCTTACCAGGAGTAGTAACCAAATATTTATTCTTATCACTATCTAAAAACACCTTATGCTTAAATGAATTAACAGGAACAACAATCCTAGTTTGAAGAGTAATCTCTCTTCTCTGATAAGCCATCAAAGCCTCACTAGTATTTTTAAAAGCACGCCCCTCACCATCAAGTCCAGCCTTTTCCATCGTAATATAATAATTACCAAGAATCATATCCTGACTAGGTGTAACAATAGGATCACCATTCTTAGGAGAAAGAATATTATTAGAACCAAGCATCAATATCCTAGCCTCAGTCTTAGCTTCCTCACTAAGTGGAACATGCACAGCCATCTGATCACCATCAAAGTCTGCATTAAAAGCCGTACAAACAAGAGGATGAAGCCTAATAGCTTTACCACTAATAAGTTTAGGTTCAAAAGCTTGAATACCAAGTCTATGAAGAGTAGGAGCTCTATTAAGCATAACAGGATGCTCTTTTATAACCTCTTCTACAACATCCCATACTTTAGGATCTTGATTATCAATCATCTTTTTAGCAGACTTAATATTATTAGCAAGACCTTTCTCAGTAAGACCATGAATAACATGAGGTTTAAATATTTCAAGTGCCATCTCTTTAGGAATACCACATTGATACATCTTCAAATCAGGTCCAACAACAATAACACTACGTCCAGAATAATCAACCCTCTTACCAAGTAAATTTTGTCTAAATCTACCTTGTTTACTCTTAAGCATAGAACTTAAGCTCTTAAGAGTCCTATTACCCGCTCCAGTAACACTTCTACCTCTTCTACCATTATCAAATAAAGAATCAACAGCCTCTTGAAGCATTCTCTTCTCATTTTGAATAATAATAGATGGAGCACCAAGCTCAACAAGTTTCTTTAATCTATTATTTCTATTAATAACTCTTCTATATAAATCATTCAAATCACTAGTAGCAAATCTACCACCATCAAGTTGAATCATAGGTCTAAGCTCAGGAGGAATAACAGGAAGAGCCTCAATTATCATCCACTCAGGTTTATTACCAGACTGAGCAAAAGAATTAATAACATCAAGTCTTTTAACTAATCTAGTTCTCTTCTGACCAGTAGCCCCATCAAGCTCCTCTTGAATTTCTCTAAGTTCTTCATTAACATCAACCTCAGACAACAATTCCTTTATAGCTTCTGCACCCATACCAACTCTAAAAGTATTACCATATTTCTCATAATAAGCCCTATACTCTTTATCAGATAAAGTTTGCTTCTTAACCAAAGTAGTAGCACCCGGATCAAGAACAACATAAGAAACAAAGTAAATAACCTCTTCCAAATCTCTAGGAGACATATCAAGAGTAAGTCCAATATAAGAAGGAACACCCTTAACATACCAAATATGACTTACTGGAGTAGCAAGTTCAATATGACCCATTCTCTCTCTTCTAACAGAAGACTTAGTAACCTCTACTCCACATCTATCACATACAATATTCTTATATCTAAGTCTTTTATATTTACCACAAGAACATTCATAATCCCTAGTAGGCCCAAAAATCTTTTCACAAAATAGTCCATCTCTCTCAGGTTTTAAAGTTCTATAATTAATAGTCTCCGGTTTAATAACTTCTCCATAAGACCAAGATCTAATCTTCTCAGGTGAGGCAATTCCAATCTTTAAAGCCTTAAAATCATTAGCTTCTAACATTAGAAATCATCTCCTTCCTCAAGTGAATCTTCAAATTCACTCTCCAACATATCATCATCTAGATCATCATCAAATTCATATTCCATATCATCATCAAGATTATCATCTAAATTACTATCATCTAATTCATCAAATTCCCTTTCACTCTGGACTTCCTCTGCTATTGGACCATCCTCTAAATCAGCCTTTCTTTCAAGTTCAGAGAACGATACCTCATCATCATTATTATTAATAACTGAAATATCAAGTCCAAGAGCCTGAAACTCTTTAATAAGCACTCTAAATGCTTCAGGAATACCAGGTTTAGGAAGTGGTTGTCCTTTTACTAAAGCCTCATACACCTTAACTCTACCTACAACATCATCAGACTTATAAGTAAGAATTTCTTGAAGTACATGAGAAGCACCATAAGCCTCAAGAGCCCAAACTTCCATTTCTCCAAATCTCTGACCACCAAGTTGAGCTTTACCACCAAGAGGTTGTTGAGTAACAAGAGAATATGGACCAGTAGCCCTAGCATGTAATTTATCATCAACCATATGATGAAGCTTAATCATATACATAACACCAACAGATATTCTACTATCAAAAGGCTCACCAGTTCTACCATCATATAAAACAGTCTTACCATCCTCATCCATACCAGCTTCACGCATAGCTTCTAATATATCATCCCTTTTAGCTCCATCAAGAACAGTAGTAGCAAAATGCACACCAAGCTTCTTACCAGCCATTCCAAGATGTAACTCTAATATCTGTCCAATATTCATACGAGATGGAACACCTTGAGGATTAAGCATAATATCAACAGGAGTACCATCAGGTAAAAATGGCATATCTTCAGTAGGCAATATAAGAGAAATAACACCCTTATTACCATGACGACCACTCATCTTATCTCCCACTTGAATCTTTCTCTTTTGAATAATATATACTCGAACAACCATACTTACACCACTAGGTAAGTCCTCATTATCATCCTTAGTATAAATCTTAACATCATGAACAACACCATCTCCACCATGTGGAACAGTAAGAGATGAATTTCTAACTTCTCTAGTCTTTTCTCCAAATATAGCATGTAATAACTTCTCTTCACTAGTTAAATCAGCCATTCCTTTAGGAGTAACTTTACCAACTAGAATATCACCCTCATGAACCTCAGTACCAATCTTAATAATACCACGCTCATCTAAATTACGCCTAGCATCTTCTCCAACACTTGGAATATCCCTAGTAATCTCTTCAGGACCAAGTTTAGTATCTCTACATTGAACCTCATAATCTTCAATATGAAGAGAAGTATAAACATCATCCTTAACAAGTCTCTCATTCATAATAACAGCATCTTCATAATTATAACCATTAAATGTTGTAAACGCTACTACTACATTCTTACCAAGAGCAAGTTCTCCCTTATCAGTACTAGGACCATCTGCTATTATCTGACCCTTTTTAACTTTATCACCCTCACGAACAATAGGAACATGATTAAAAGTTTCACCCTGATTAGATCTCTCAAAAGAAGCCAAATGATAAATATCTTCGCCCTTAGCATTACGAACAACTATTTTCTTAGCATCAGCATAAGAAACAACACCATCAGCCTTAGCAACTACTACAGAACCACTGTCTCTAGCAGCAATATATTCAGCACCAGTACCAACATAAGGAGCTTCAGTCTTAAGAAGTGGAAGAGCTTGTCTTTGCATATTAGCTCCCATAAGAGCACGAGTAGCATCATCATGCTCTAAGAACGGAATCAAACTAGTAGTTACAGAAACAACCTGTTGTGGAGAAACATCAATATAATCAACCTTTTCAGGCCCCACTAAAACATTCTCTCCTCTATATCTTCCCGCTACTACACTATCAATAATCTTATTATTATCATCAACATTAACAGTAGCCTGTGAAATATAATAATCCTCTTCTTCATCAGCAGTTAAATAAACAACCTCATCAGTAAGTACTCCATTTTCTACTTTTCTATATGGTGTCATAATAAAACCATACTCATTAATCTTAGCATAACTAGCAAGAGAAGTAATAAGACCAATATTAGCACCTTCAGGAGACTCAATAGGACAAATCCTACCATAGTGAGAAGAATTAACATCTCTTACTTCAATACCAGCTCTATCTCTAGATAAACCACCCGGACCTAAAGCCGACAATCTTCTCTTATGAGTAAGTTCTGCTATCGGATTAGTTTGATCCATAAATTGAGACAACTGACTACTACCAAAAAATTCCTTTATAACAGCAGTAACTGGTCTAATATTAATAAGTGTCTTAGGAGTAACAGTCTCAATATCCTGAGTAGTCATTCTCTCTCTAATAACTCTCTCCATTCTACTAAAACCAATCTTAAACTGATTTTGTAAAAGCTCTCCTACTTGCTTAACTCTTCTATTACCCAAATGATCTATTTCATCATCTTTACCAATACCATCACTTAAATTCAAATAATATGATACAGTAGCATAAAAATCCCCTATAGTAAGATTCATACAAGCACCATTAGGATCATTACCAATAACTTTAACAATCTTCTTTTCATCAACATTAGAATACAAATGAATAACCTGAATCTTATTATGCGTATCAACATCAGCATTAATAGTCAAATCAACATTAACCATACATTCTGTCATACCATAACCATTATCCAAATATGTACAAAGTTCATCATAAACCTCTTTATTAATCAAAGTACCCTTTTCAATTTTAACTTCCCCATCAATAATAATATCCTCTGCAAGTCTATTACCAAGTAATCTATCCTTAATATTAAGTTTCTTATTAAACTTATATCTACCTACTTTAGCTAAATCATAATGAAAATCATCAAAAAATCTAGTAATAAGTTGATTCTTTGAACTATCCAAAGTAGTAGGCTCCCCAGGTCTTAACTTCTCATATATTTCAATAAGAGCCTCATCAGTATTATGAGTAGGATCTTTCTCAATAGTATTCTTAAGAAAAACATCATTATCAAACATAGATAAAATATCCTCATCATTAGATAAACCAACCGCTCTAAGTAAAGTAGACATAGCCACTTTCCTATTTCTATCTATTCTAACATAAATAACATCCTTAGCATCAGTTTCATACTCAAGCCAAGTACCTCTAGATGGAATAATCTTAGAAGCAAAAACAGGTTTACCATTCTTATCAATTTCTTTAGAAAAATACACACTAGGAGATCTAACAAGCTGAGAAACCACAACCCTTTCAGCACCATTAATAATAAAAGTACCAGCTTCCGTCATAAGAGGCATATCACCTAAAAATATCTCCTGTTCCTTAACTTCACCAGTCTCATTATTAAAAAGTCTAGTCTGAACTTTCAAAGGAGCAGCATAAGTAATTTGCCTATCTTTACATTCCTTAATAGAATATCTAGGAGTTCCAAACTCATATTCACCAAATTCCAAAGATAAACTACCAGAAAAACTCTCAATTGGTGAAAATGTTTCAAAAACCTCTTTTATCCCTTCTGTAGCAAACCATTTATATGATTCAGTTTGCACCTCTAATAAATCACTAATTGTTAGTGAATTTTTGATCATAGAAAAATTTCTTCTTTTCCTATAATCACCACTTTGTTTTAACTTATAAGCCATTAATTTTTCACCCCAATACCTAAAATTTTAAATTCCAGCCACATTAAAAGATGTGTTACCAATTTATAAGTTTATCAGCAAATACTAAATAAGTCAATAAGTTTATCAAATTTTCATAACTTTTTTTGCGAGTATAAACAACAAAAAATAAAAAAAGTAGAATTTTATATAATTATTTCCCACTACATATTTCTATTTTCTACTACATTTAACTATATAAAAACCCTTACTTCTATCAATAACCTCTACCAAGTATATTTCTTCTAATTCCCTTATCATAGATTTAACGCCATGATCTTTCCTCATAACGAAATACAAAACCCCACTATTACTCAAATAATTTATAGCACCAATTAAAAACTTTCGAACAACCTCCTTACCAGCTCTAATAGGAGGATTAGTAATAATATAATTATATTTCTTATTTACTTCAGAATAAACATCACTAACAAACACATTACAATTAACTCTATTAAAATCAACATTCTCTTTAGCCAAAGAAACAGCTCTCTCATTTATATCAACCATATCAATAACAATATTCTTATTAATAGTACCAAGAATTATACCAACAACGCCAATACCACAACCCAAATCAAGAACATTCCCATTAAGACCATTAATATCAATATTCTCAAGAAGAACTCTAGTACCATAATCAAACCTATCTTTAGAAAAAACACCATTATCACTATATACATTAAACATTCTATTATCAAAATCAAATTCAATTAATCTTTTATCACTCTTAATACTCTTATCATTATCAAAATACTGACTCATAAAACACCTCTAGTTATATTATAATAAAATAAATACAAAAACTCAATATCTTTATAACCATTCCAAGCCAAAGTCTTGTAAGGTAAAAGTATGCCTAAGGTCCTACTTTTAAACAAAATAAAAGAGCCATTAAGGCTCCATATCACTTAGCACTTTTCAAATTACTCTTAGTAATCACAATAACAGGTCTAACTTATGCAACACCATTATCAAGATCTATACTAATAAGCTTATCACCCTCAAAAACAATAACAGCCTTTTCACTAACAACTGAAGTAATACTAGGTTTAGCAAAAGAAGGCACATTACTACAAGTCATACGAGAAATATCACATCCAAATAATTCCAATTCTGCATCATCAAGTCCTCTAACTTCTTCAATAGTAACACCATAATCATTAAATACATATTTAAAATCAGAAACACTATTACTCTTACCCCAAATTTCATCACTATACAAAGTAACAATATTATCTTTATCAGACAAAACATACCACTTAGAAAAATCATCAAGAGACCCATCACCAGAAAAATTAGTTACCTTAGCCATTTTAGACATAACTACAATATCCCCAAACGAATACTGAACATAATCATTATCATTATCTTCATCATTAACAATATCAATATCTTCTCTCAAAACCTTATCATAAACAATATAACCACCAAGACCTAAAACCAAAACGCCAAATACAATAACCAAAACCACAAGTATTTTATTATTCTTCATAACTACCTCCTACTAGAAGTATAACAAAAAAAAAGAAAAAAGAAACTATTTTTCAATAATTTCTTAAAAGTACCATAAACTATTTAAGTTCAACAGTAGCTCCAGCTTCTTCAAATTGAGCTTTAATCTTTTCAGCTTCTTCTTTGTCGATGCCTT
>CAYYXX010000005.1:0-34471 GCA_964475905.1 uncultured Clostridium sp.
GTAGTGATTATTCTAATCAAACAAGTGATACTTGTGAGTTATGGAGAATAATAGGAGTCTTTAATGGTAAAGTAAAGATAATGAGAAACTCCTCAATAGGTACTTATTCTTGGGATAATAAGAATACATCTACTGGAGCAGAAACAGATTATGGTAAAAATGACTGGACAACAGCAAGACTAATGAAACTACTTAATCCAAGTAGTGTATATACAACTGATACTAATGATCAAGGTTATGGACAAAGTCTATATTGGAATGCCAGTAGCGGTACCTGCTTTAAAAATCAAAATAATGCTACAACAACCTGTGATTTTACAAGTACTGGACTAAAAAATGTTACTACAAGAAATCTAATATCAGAAAGTACTTGGTCATTATTAGGACATAATAGTTCTTCAGTATATACAGATGTAATGTATAATAAAGAGAGAACAACAGGAAGCGTGTATAGTACTACTCCAGCAAGAAGTACCTCATGGACTGGTAAAGTAGCGTTACCATATCCCAGTGATTATGGCTATGCTGTCGACTTAAGTCAGTGTAATCAAACTCTGTCAAGCTATAATAATAGTACATGTACAAGTAATAACTGGATGAAAAATGTAATGACAACTCTTTATGGTGGTTGGTTATTAACCCCGTCTTCGAGCTACTCCTACCATGTGTGGTATGTCGGTTCGGCTGGCAATGCCAACAGCAGCGATACGGCCAACTTAAATTGGGAAGTTTTACCAGTCCTTTATCTAAACTCAGATCAAAGAATAGATGAAGGTAATACTGGTAGTAGTGATGATCCTTATAGATTAGTGGTTTCTTCTTAATTTATGTTAAATTGAAGTAAAGTAATTGATAAATAATTAAAATTATGATATTATTAATATGATAGAGGAGTGGGCTAGTGAAGATAAAACTATTTGCTAATGAGAAATTATTTGAATTCTTTTTACCTAGTGAGATATTTGGTACTTTTACTTTTGATGAAGATATTAGTAGTGAGTTTAAGCTTATTAATATTGAAGCTAGTGATGGTAGTTGGTTTTTGAATTCTACTAGGGCTGTTAAGGTTTATAATAATAATAAGTTTGTTTATAGTGTTAAATTAGAACTTAATAGGTTTTATATTCTTGAGAGGGATTCTATTAAGTATTTGATTTATGTTGAGGATCTTATTGATAATACTTTTATGAAGTTTAAGTATTATAGGAATATTAGTTTAGTAGTGGGTAATGATAAGAGTTGTAATGTTAATTATACTAATGAGTATATTAATGGGGTTATCTTTAGTATTAAGTATAGGGATAATAATTTAGTATTAGAAAAGAATAGTGATCTTCCTATATATGTTAATAATAATATTATATATAGAAATATTGATGTTGTTAAGTTGAATACGGGGGATGTTATTGAGTTATTTGGGTTAAAGATTATATTAGCGGAGGCTATTATAATTATTAATAATCCTCTTGGTAGAGTGTTTGTTAATAAACTTACTAGTAATTTAGAGGATTTGATTATTAGGAGTACTGGGGAACTTATTAATATTGATGTTAAGGAAAATGATTTATATACTCCTAATAGTTATTTTGCTAAGTCTCCGAGAATTAGAAGAGTTATTAATAATAAGTTATTTAAGATAGATGCTCCTCCTAGTGTGGCCACTAGTGATGAGATTCCTCTTATTTATTCTCTTGGGCCTATGGTTACTATGGGGATGACTTCTTCTGTTAGTTTGATTAATGTTGTTTTAAGGGTTAATAGTGGAGAGACTACTTATAGACAACAATGGACACAGCTAGCTATTTCTATTAGTATGTTACTTTCTACTTTGCTTTGGCCTACTTTGACTAGGAGTTGGAATAAGAGACAGCAGAAGAGAAGAAGAAAGAATAATATTAAGAAATATAGATTGTATTTGGAGAGTAAGAAAAAAGAGATTGAGAAAGAGGCTAATTTACAGAAAGATATATTGATAGAGAATTTACTTTCTAATAGGGAGTGTTTGGATATTATTCTTAAGAATAAGGTTGCTTTATGGGGTAAGAGAGTAGAACAGAAAGATTTTTTGACTGCTAGAATTGGGGTTGGTGATTATCCTCTTGATGTTACAGTTAATTGTCCTGAAGAGAATTTTTCTATTGATGATAATTTTCTTAAGGATGAGGCTATTAATTTGGTTAAGGATTATGAGATATTGAAAGATGTTCCTGTTGGGTATTCTTTCTTGACTCATTCACTTACTGCTGTTATGGGGAATAATTATAAGGTACATAAGTTATTTGAGAATGTTATTCTTCAGCTTGTTACTTTTCATAGTTATGAGGATTTGAAGATTGTTATCTTTACGGATAATAAGAATAAGGGTTCTTGGGAGTATGTTAAGTATTTACCACATAATTTTAATAATGGTAGGGAGATTAGGTTTTTTAGTTCTAATATGGAGTCTGCTAGAGAGCTTTCTAATTATTTGGAACAGGAGTTATTTTATCGTAGATATGATATGGAAATGAATGAGGTAGTAAGAGATTATACTGAGTGTAGGCCTTATTATTTGATTATTACTGATAGTTATGTTAATATTCGTAGGTTAGAGATTATGAAAGATATTACGGAGATTGATAATAATTATGGGTTTAGTTTGGTTATTTTAGAGAATTTGATTTCTAGATTACCTAGTAAGTGTAGTAATTTTATTACTATTGGGGATAAGAATTCTGGTATATTAGAGAATGCTTATGAGAATCAGAGAAATATTAATTTTGTTGATGAGATTGATTATAGTATTAATATGGATGATGTATCTAAGAGGTTGTTTAATATTCCTATTGAGTTTGAGAATGGTATGAAAGAGATACCTAATACTGTTACTTTTTTGGAGATGGAGTCTGTTGGTAAAGTAGAGGGGTTAAATATTATTAATAGATGGAGGAATAATGATCCTACTAAGAGTTTGAGAGCAGAAGTTGGTATTGATGAGAATGGGGATACTTTATATTTGGATTTGCATGAGAAGTATCATGGTCCTCATGGTTTGATAGCGGGAATGACTGGTAGTGGTAAGAGTGAGTTTATTATTACTTATGTTCTTTCTATGGCTGTTAATTATAGTCCGGATGTTGTTTCGTTTATTTTGATTGATTATAAGGGTGGTGGTTTAGCTGGTGCTTTTGAGAATAAGGCTACGGGAGTTTATTTACCACATTTAGCGGGGGTTATTACTAATTTGGATAAGGCAGAGATTTCGAGGACTTTAGTTAGTATTGATAGTGAACTTAGAAGAAGACAGGTTATTTTTAATGAGGCTAGGGATGCTTTAGGGGAGTCGACGATTGATATATATAAGTATCAGAAGTATTATTTAGAGGGTAGGCTTTCACAGGCTGTACCACATTTGATTATTATTTGTGATGAGTTTGCAGAACTTAAGAGTAGTGAGCCGGAGTTTATGGATAATTTGATTAGTATTGCTCGTATTGGTCGTAGTCTTGGTGTGCATTTGATTCTTGCTACACAGAAGCCTTCTGGTGTTGTTAATGATCAGATTTGGAGTAATAGTAAGTTTAGGGTTTGTTTGAAAGTTCAAGAGAGAAATGATAGTATGGAAATGCTTAAGAGACCTGAGGCAGCGGAAATTAAGAATGTTGGTAGGTTTTATTTGCAGGTTGGTTATAATGAGTTATTTATTATGGGGCAATCTGCTTGGTGTGGTGCTAAGTATTATCCGTCGGATAAGATTAAGAAGAATATTGATCGTAGTTTAAATGTTGTTGATGAACTTGGTTATATTACTAATAGTATAGAAGCTAGTCCTAATACGGTTTTATCTCTTTCTAAGGGTGAGGAACTTGCTAATATTCTTAATAATGTTATTGAGGTTTCTAATAAACTTGGTATTAGATCTGATAGGTTGTGGCTTGATAATATTCCTAATGTTATTTTGATTGATAATATTGTTAATAAGTATAGGATTGCTTTTTATAAGAATGTTATTACTGCTATTGTTGGTGAGTATGATGATCCTAGTAATCAGAGACAGAGTGTTTTGGGGATTAATTTGAATACTGATGGTAATACTATTATATATGGTAGTGATGGTAATGATAGGGAAATGTTACTTGATAGTATTATTTATAGTACTACTACTAGACATAGTACTAAGGAGATTAATTATTATGTTATTGATTATGGATCAGAGTCTTTGAGGAAGTTTAGTAATTTTCCACATATTGGGGATATGGTATATCAGGGGGAAGATGAGAAGCTTAATAATTTGATGAAGATGATTAAGGATATTATTATTGAGAGAAAGAAGTTATTTATTTCTTATAGTGGTAATTATAATAATTATGTTCGTGATGGTGGTAATGATCTTCCTTTGATTGGGGTTATTATTAATAATTATGATGCTTTTTATGAGGCTAATATTGCTATTGATGAGGATCTTGTATCTATTACTAGGGATGCTTTGCGATATGGTATATTCTTTGTTATTACTGCTAGTGGGGATAATTCGGTAAGAAGAAAGATTAAGCAGAATTTTAATACGATATTTGCCTTGAGATTGAATGATGAGACGGCTTATAATAGTATTTTTAGTAAGATTAATAATGTTCCTAGGGATACTTTGGGTAGAGGTTTATTTAAAACTGATAAGGTATATGAGTTTCAAACAGCGGATATTATTGATAATGGTAGAGAGAATGAGTATTTGGTTAATATTGGTAATAGGTTAAAAGAGATTAATGGTTATGTGGCTAAGAGGATACCTACTTTACCTGATATTATTACTCCTAATGATGTTAATAAGTATTTGAATGGTATTAGTAGTATTCCTATTGGTATTTCTAAGAAGAAATTGGAGGTTGTTAATTATAATTTTGGTAATTATCTTTCTACTTTTATATTGAGTACTGTTTGTAGTAATACGATTAATTTTTCTAGGACTTTGTTGTATGAGTTATCTAGTATTAAGAATATTGGTTTAATACTTATTGATATGAATAGTGATTTGATTGATATGAGAGGTATGATTAAGAATTATTTTAATGAGGATTCTAATGCTGTTATTGATTTACTTATTGATTATGTTAATAAGATTAAGCATAGGGATATTAGGACTGTTATTTATTTTCAGGATTTTAATAAGTTTAAGATTAAGGTTGATAGTAAGAAATTGGAAACTTTTATTAAGAGTATTAGGTATTTAGAGAATATTAGTATATTGATCGCTGATGATTATAAGAAGATTAAGAAATTTGAGTATGAACCTTGGTATAGGATTATTCAGAATGATACTGATGGTATTTGGATTGGTACTGGGTTGTATGATCAGAATGTGTTTAAGTTAAGTAAGTTAACTAAGGATATGAGTAGTTCTTATAATAATAATTTTGGTTTTGTTATTACTGATGGTAGAGCTGATTTGATTAAGACTATTGAATTATCTGAGTATAGGGTAGATGGTGATGATGATGAATAATAAGGTTCTTATTAAGTTATATGTACCTACTTTGGGGATGAATTTTGATATTTATGTTCCTGTTAATGAGGTTGTATGGAAGATTAATAGGCTTATTGTTAAATTGGTTAGTGATATGTCTGAGGCTGATTTTAATATTGATAGGGATTATGCTTTGATTAATATTGATACTGGGTGTATTTATGATAATAATGATATTGTTATTAATACTGATATTAGGAATGCTTCTAGAATATTATTAATTGAAATATAAGAAGAGTAATCTTCTTTTTTCTTTTTAGTAATTTTTCACAATATTGGGGGAGATGGGTAAAAAGGGCTATTGACTTTTGGGGGAAATGGTGGTAAGATAGTAAGCAATTTCTAAAGGGAGGTTTTTGTTATGAAATTAAGGAATGTTTTATTTGGTATTATGCTTATGTTTATTGGTGTTGGTGTAGTATCTGCTGCTGATGGATATTTTGATGTTAAGGGGAAAGATATTTATCAGATTACTAGTAGTAAATATCTTAAGGGTAGTTCTATTTCTATTGCTTATAAGAAGAATGCTAATGGGGATATTATTTATTGTACTGAGAGGTTAAAAGCTAGTGTTCATGTTGATACTATGAGATATACTTTTACGCGTGAACTTGGGGCTAGATATGCTTATGTTATTGAAAATGGTTATCCTAATAAGAATATATTTGGGGATAAGGATAAGGATTATTTTACTACTTCTTTAGCTATATGGTATTTGGCTAATCCTAATGATAGTATTTTTAAGTCTTTTGATTTGAATAAGGGTACTTATAATGGTAAGGATTCTGATGTTGTTAAGGCTGTTGCTGATTTGGTATATGGATCGGCTTCTTATGAATATGTTAATCCGTCTATTTCTATTAGTGTTAGTGATAAAGAGTTAGTACTTAGTAGTGATGGTAAGTATTATGTTAGTTCTAATATTAGTGTTAATGAGAGTGGTATTAGTAATTATACTGTTTCTTCGGATAATAGTGATGTTATTATTACTGATGTTGATGGTAATGTTCGTAGTTCTTTTAAATATAATGAGAGTTTTATTGTTAAGGTGCTTGCTTCTAATGTTAGTGAGTCTTCTAGTGTTAGTGTTAAGGTTAGTGCTAAGGGTAGTGTTAATAGGGTTTATGAGTATAGTCCTAGTAATAATAAATATCAGTCTGTTGCTATGTTAGTTAGTGAGTCTAGTGCTATTTATGATGATGAGGTGTTTAATATTACGGTTACTAAGAGAAGTTCTATTTCTATTAGTAAACAGGATGTTACTACTGGTAAGGAATTAGCGGGTGCTTCTCTTGAGCTTAGGAATGAAGCTGGAGAAGTTATATATGCTTGGATATCTGGGGATACTCCGTTTGTTATTAAGGATGGTTTAGAAGAGGGCAAGTATACTTTGACTGAGGTTCTTGCTCCTGAGGGATATGAGCTTAATAAGGAGACTGTATCTTTTACTGTTAATGCTGATGGTAGTGTTGATGATAAGGTTGTTATGTATAATAAGCCTGAGACGGTTGTTGTTGTTCCTAGTACTTCTTCTTTTAAATCTATTGCAACTCCTTTGATTGGTTTAATGGTTATTGGTATTGGTTTTATATTTATTTATAGGAATTATAAGAAGAATGAAGAAATTTAAGTTACAGATAGCAGCGGGAGTAATACTAATTATTAGTGGTGCTCTCGTTTTGCTTACTGATTATATTAATGATAAAAGGGAAGTTGTATTTAGTAGAATGAATTTGGTTTTGTCTTCTTTTGATGATGATGTTATTCTGGATAATGAGGATAATACTGAAGTGATTAGTGATGATGAAGATGTTACTGAAGAGGAAGAAGTGGAAGAGGTTAGTACTAGTAGTAGTGTAGATGATTCTTATGAGGAGTATTTGGGTATTATTGAGATTCCTAAGATTGGTTTATATAAGGGGTTTTATGATAAGAATTCTTCTCTTAATAATGTTAAGTTTAATTTATATGTTTTGCCTGAATCTAATTATCCTGATGTGGTAAATGGGAATCTTTTGATAGCGGGGCATTCTGGTAATTATAATAATAGTTATTTTGCTAATTTGTATAAATTGGAAATTGGGGATGATATTTATATTTATTATAATAATAAGTCTTATGTATATAGGATTGATAATATTTATAATGAAGAGAAGACTGGTACGGTAAGAATATTTAGAAGTAAGTATAGTACGGTGCTTACTTTGATTACTTGTACTAAGGATGATAATGAACATCAGACTATTTATATTGCTTATTTGGTTGATTAGATATAAAGAGAAAGTGGGGGATAATATGACTTATTTGTCTGTTATTGATAAAGTTAAGATATTATTTGATATGATATTGGATAATAGGATTATATTTATTTCTTCTTTACTTATTGTTTTGAGTAGTATTTTATGTTTACTTAAAGTAATTAGTAGGAGGAAATATATGTTATTTATATTTATTTCTTTATTTGGTGTTTTACTTAGTAGTATTGTTATGTATTATGATGTTTTGTGTGATACTTTTGATAATTTTATTTTGATATTTTTTAGTAATATTTATTTTCCATCTATTTATGTTTATATTGGGATATTGTTAATTAGTTTTATTGTTTTTATTGTTAGTATGTTTAATTCTTTACTTAAAAAGAGTTATAGGGTTATTAATAGTGTTTTCTTTATTAGTAATAGTTTTTTGTTTATTGTTATTATTAATATTATTGCTAAGAGTAGAGTGGATATTTTTTCTCAATCTTTATATTCTAATGTTAATTTGGTTAGTATATTGGAGATTAATGTTTTGTTATTTCTTTTGTGGGTTGGTAGTTTGATGGTGGTTTTTGTTACTGATGTTATTTGTGATAAGCTTGTATGTAGAAGAAAAAGTAGGGTAAGAGTTAATACTGAGAGTAGTAGTGGTATGGAGATTTTTAATTCTATTACTTCGGATATTGTTCCTAGGAATATTGTTTTTGATGATGATGTTGTTTATGATAGGGAGAGTAGTTTTGATAAGGGTAGTAGTAGTGTTATATTAGATAGTTATGATATTGTTAATATTGATACTAGTGTTGATACTTGTGTTGGTGTTAAGGTTAATACTGAGGTTAATACGGAGGTTATAGAGGTTAATAATGATTCTTTTCAGGATATTGTTAATGATATTGAGAATGAGAGTATTGTTATTTGTAAGCCTGATAGAAAGAAGATTGCTCAGGATAATTTGATTATTAATACGGCTTCTTTGGAGGATTTAAGTAGAGATGAGGTTTGTAGTGATGATACTTATAGTGTTAATGATTATAAGATGATTATTGATATGCTTAAGTGTATTAAGAATATTACTAGGAGTGATAGTATTAGTGTTGATGAGGCTGTTAGTATAGGGCTTATTAATAATTATAGTGTTGATGATTGTATTAAATTTAGAAAGATATTGGAAAGTAACTTTAATTAGTTGCTTTTTTTGGTGTATTTTTACTTATTATTTTATTTTGTTATTCATATTTTATTGTAGGAGGGATAATATGTTGAATCCTTATGATAAGATTAATAATGATAAGAAATGTTTAGATAGATATGGTTGTGTTCCTATTTTTGTTGGACCTACGGGGCCTGCGGGTAGAGATGGGATTGCTGATAGGATTGTTGTGGGTAATACGGTAACGGGGGATGCTGGTAGTAGTGCTTTAGTTATTGATAATAAAGTTGATAATACTCATGTGCTTGATTTTGTTATTCCTAAGGGGGAAGATGGGAATAATGTTCCTCTTAAGTCGGCTTATATTGTTACTTTTAATGATGGTAAGGCTCCTGATGGGATAGAGGTTTTATCTAATGGGGTTATTCCTTTGAAAAGGGTAGAACTTGATACTAATGATTTGATAGAATTGGATACTACTATGGGTATTATTAAGTTTAATTCTATGGGTTATTATAAGATAACTTTTACTATTAGTGCTTATCCTGAAGTACATGATCCTGATTTTGATCCTACTCGTGATATTGTGTCTGTTGGTTTTAGAGAGGTTAATACGGATAATGTTTATGTTGGTCTTGGGGCTTTTGTTTATAATGGGGAGAGTATGTTACTTTCTACTAGTGGGATTATTTCTGTGGTAGATACTTCTGTTATGTATGAGCTTGCTAATTTGGGTAAGTATACTATTTATTTGGATAGTCCGGATATTAATAATATTTTATCTAATAGTTATTTTGCTAATCCTTTGGTTACTATGGTTATTGATTATTTGGGGAAAATGGTTAATTCATGAGTAAGTATAAGATATGTGTTTATGCTATTTGTAAGAATGAAGAAAAGTTTATTGATACTTGGTATAATAGTGTTAAGGATGCTGATAAGATATTTGTTTTGGATACGGGGAGTACGGATAATACGGTAGAGTTATTAAGGGGTAAGGAAAAGGTTATTGTTAAAGAGGAGGTTATATCTCCTTGGAGGTTTGATGTTGCTAGGAATAGATCTTTAGATATGGTTGATGTGGATACGGATATTTGTGTATGTATTGATATGGATGAGGTGTTATTGGAGGGATGGAGAGAATTACTTGAGGATAATTGGAAGAGTAATACAATGAGGTGTTTTTATACTTATAATTGGAGTTTAGATGATAATGATAGTCCTTTAGTGTCTTTTTATGCTGATAAGATTCATAAGAGATGTGGTTATAGTTGGAAGAATCCTGTTCATGAGGTATTATCTTGTGATATGGATGAGGATTATATTGTTATTGATGATTTGATTGTTAATCATTATCCTGATAGGAGGAAGAGTAGGAGTAGTTATTTGCCTTTATTGGAACTTTCTGTTAAAGAGGATCCTTTGAATGATAGGAATACGCATTATTTGGGTAGGGAATATATGTATTATGGTAGGTATAATGAGGCTATTGATACTTTGATTAGGCATTTGAATCTTTTTAGTGCTACTTGGAAAGATGAGAGAGCGGCTTCTATGAGGTTTATTGGGAGATGTTATTTTAATTTGAAGAGGTATGATGAGGCTATTTTATGGTATAAAAAGGCTATAAAAGAGGCTTGTTATTTGCGAGATGGTTATGTTGAGATTGCTATTTTATATAGTTTTTTGAATGATAATTATAGGGTTATTTATTATACTAATAAGGCTCTTAAGATTTTGAATAGGCCTAAGAGTTATATTAATGAGGTATTTAGTTATGATAGTACTATTTTTGATTTGAGAAGTATTGCTTATTATAATTTGGGTATGTATAGGGCTTCTTTTAAGTATATTAATAGGGCGTTGGATATTGATCCTGATAATGAACGTTTGATTAATAATAAGAAGATTATAGAAAGTAAGTTAATGTAATAATTTACTTTTTTTGTTAATTGTAGTATACTTAGGTAGGTAGAAAGTGGTGTTTTATGAGTAGGAAGAAGAAAAGAAAGTTTAAGGCTTATATTAAGATATTATTAGTATTGTTATGTGTATTGGGGTTTGGTAGTGTTTATTTTGTTTTTGGGGGTAGTGATAGTAATTTAGAGGATGATATTGTTATTGATAATGATAATAGTGTTTTTGATATAGAAGAGGATATTCTGGATATAGATAGTGATGATTATATGACTATACTTGAGTATAAGGCTAAGTATGATTATAGATATGATGAGGTTGTTGCTAATAGGGATATATATCCTGAGAAATTATTAGAGATGTTATCTAGAAATGATGATATGATTGGTTATATGTATGATTATGAGGAAAAAGAGGGGCATATTTATATTGATAATATTGGTAATGTTACTAAGGGAGAGTATCCTTTACTTCTTCAATATGATAAGAAATGGGGATATGGTATTTATGGTGATAGGGTACTTGCTATTAATGGATGTGGGCCTACTGCTCTTGCTATGGCATTAGCGGGACTTACTGGTAATAATGATGTTACTCCTTATGATATTGCTAAGTATGCTTATGATAATGGTTATTATACTAGTCAGTGGGGAACTAAATGGGATTTGATGACTATTGGTATAAAAGAGTTTGGTATTGTGGGGAAGAGTTTTGTTTTGACAAAGGATAATTTATTTAATGAGTTGGGTAGTGGTCATCCTGTTATTGCTAGTATGAGACCGGGAGATTTTACTACTGTTGGGCATTTTATTTTATTGACTGGTGTGGTTGATGGTAAAATTAGGGTAAATGATTCTAATAGTGTTTCTCGTAGTAATGAGTTATGGGAATATGATGTTATTGCTCCTCAGATAAAGGGACAGTGGTCATTTTCTTTGACTATTTAGTTATGTTTGTTATGATAAGGAAATATATTATGGTATTGATTTATTTGTGGGTATAGGTGGATTTAGATGTGCACTTGAATCTTTTGGCTGTAAATGTGTTTTTTCATCTGAATGGGATAAATATTGTCAAGAAAGTTATAAATTAAATTTTGGTGAGATTCCTTATGGGGATATTACTAAAATTAGTGAAAAAGATATTCCTAATTTTGATATACTTTGTGCTGGATTTCCTTGTCAGCCGTTTAGTATCTCAGGAAAACAGAAAGGTTTTGAAGATACAAGGGGGACTTTATTTTTTGATATTGTGAGAATTGTTCGTTATCATAGACCTAAGATTATTTTTCTAGAAAATGTTAAAAATTTGAAGGCACATAATGGTGGAGCTACATTTGAGGTAATATCAAATACTTTGGATGGTTTAAATTATAATATATATTATAAGGTTCTTAATGCAAAAAATTTTAATTTGCCACAGAATAGGGAAAGAATTACAATTGTTTGTATAAGAAAAGATATTGATAATGGTAAATTTATTTTTCCAGAATCATTAAAAGAATTTGTAACTATTAGTGATATAAAAGAAGATGATTCAATTACTTATAAATATATATTAGATAGAGATGATATTTATATAGATGAGAAAAAATTAAATGTGGCTATTGAGAATGGGAGAGTTCATAAGCCACTTCAAATTGGTATAATTGGAAAAGGTGGTCAAGGGAATAGAGTTTATCATGAAAATGGTATAGGGATAACATTAGCAGCTTCGAGTGGTGGGGCGGCTTCTAAAACTGGTGCTTACTATATAAATGGGAGGGTTAGAAAACTTAGTCCAAGAGAAGCTGCTAGATTGCAAGGATTTCCAGAAAAATTTGAAATAATTGAAAATGATAGTCAAGCATTAAAACAGTTTGGAAATAGTGTTCCTATTAATTTATTAATTGAAGTATTTAAGGGATTAAAAGATTTATAGGAGGTTTTAAATGAAAAAATGGGAAGATTTTGAAAGTGATATGACTGATTATCTTCAACAAATGCTAAAAGATTATGATGTTATTGTTAAACAATGTGGTAGTGCTGATAGTACAATTCCAGATATAGAAATTATAATTAAATCAAATAATAAAAAATTCTATATTGAGACTAAAATGCCTGCTTCGCAAACATCACAATTTGTTGTTGAAATAAATGATAATAAGTTTGTTTATGGTAATAAGAAGAAATATAAATCAAATCAGTATTCTAATGAGATTATAAATATATTAAATAATAATTTTGAATTATATAGTAAAGTCTCTCAAAAAGGTATGATTGTTCCAGTTTCTGAAACAATAGCATTTAGTTGGATTGTTTCTAATATGAAAAATAAGAATGTTCAATTTGTTATGTCAGTGGATAATAGTGGAAATAAGAAAGTTTTTTCATTGGATCAGTTTAATAAATTCTTTAATATGAAAACTATCTTTAGAAGAAAAAAAAGTGGTAGTCGAAATTTGCCAAAAATTTATTATGATGATTTTAAAAACATTTGGATTTAAGATTTTCAAAATATGAGTATTCATTAATAACTGATGGAAAAAAATTGTATGTAGTTTTACCTTTGAATTTAGGTAGAAATGAATGCTATATTGATAGTGATGTGTTACCTGATGGTAAATGGTATTTTTTATCAAATAAAGAAGAGGGAAAATATGAAGTTAAGATAACTTCTACTACTAATAATCCAAATATTATATTTGAATTATCTTTAAAAGATGATAATGATTATGATATGTTTACTGTTCAATGTTTAATTGAATATATAATTAATAACGGATAATTGTAATTACTTTTTGTATTTTAAAATTTGGTATTAGAAAGTATTAATTAGTTGAAGATATTTTTTTTCTTCTAATTTTTTTAATCTTTTTCAATTTCTAATTCTTTAGTGTAATACTATCATAAAATTCATCTTTTCTAAATTTAAACACTAAAAAAGTACCAACTTCTTTTAGAAATTGATACTTATATATTTAAGTCCTAACTTTAAAAGTTAGGACAGATTTACTTATGGAGCCTTAAAGAAAGGAGTACAACAACCATTTTATCTTTTGATTTTTTTATTTGGTAAATAATTTTCTAAAATTTTGTGCAAATCCATATTAATGCATTTCTCAGTTAACTCATAATCATTTGCTATCAAATGATTATTTATTAAACAATCTGAAAGAATATTTGCAAGTGGATATTGTAATAAATAATTTATGATATTAGAAGAAACATCATATTGCATTATAGATTTAATTTTTTTTATATCAATATCACTTTCTTCAATTGTTCCTTTTTGTCTAAGTAAACTTTCATAATATAATTCATTTTCAATGGCTTTTAACATTTTACTTTCAAAATACATTCTATTATTTGCTCTAGTAGAAATTAAATCTTTATATTTTTCATTTTTTAACCAAATCTCTAATTTTTTTTCAATATAAAATGCAAAAGTTTCAGATAAAAACCAATACTCATCAGGAATAATTGGAGGATTACTATTTCTATCAATAAAATGGGCTAATTCATGAACTATAATAAAAAGATCTCCATCATTTCCATATAATCTAATATGTGCTGTGTTATTTTCTGTATCAGTAAAAGATTTACCATTATCTTGGCTTATGACAATTCTTTTGCACTTAATTTGTTCTATAATCGTATTGTAGTATTGGGCATTATATTCTTTATAAAATTGAAGGGCAATTTCTAAAGGATTTTCTATTTCACTAGAGTAATTTTGTTTTTCAATAGCAACATTAAAAATATTTGTTAGCAGATAAATAATATCGCTTTTTAGAAATTTCCTATATGTTGATTCTAATTTTACTTGTTCTATAAATTTTTCTATTTGCTGATTTTCCATATATAACATCACCTCATTTAATTGAATACTGTAATTTATTATGACAAATTACAAGTGTGTTTCTAAATTGATAATTCAATTTAAATTTATTTTTATTCTATCATAAATTTTTATATATTAAAACTCGAACTATAAAAGTTCGAGTTTCCTATCAATCTGGAGGACGTAGTCGGATTTGAACCAACGCTCAGGGAGTTGCAGTCCCGTGCCTTACCACTTGGCTATACGTCCAAAAGACATTTTAATTATATCAAAAAAAAATAGTTATTTCAATATATTTTATTAAAAAGTTATAAAAAGTTGCTAAAATAGATGAAATTATTTTTAAGATATAGTATAATATAGTTACTTTGAAAGGGGAATTGTAGATGGAGAGGTTGCAAAAGAGGATTGCTTCTTTGGGGTATTGTTCTAGGAGACATGCTGAAGAATTGATTTTAAAGGGTTTAGTTGAAGTGAATGGTGAGGTAGTTACTAAGCTTGGAAGTTGTGTAAAACCTAGTGATGTTATTGTTGTAGAGGGAAATATTTTAGATAATAATAAATTTTATGAGTATTATTTGCTTAATAAGCCTAAGGGGGTTGTTACTACTACTAATGATGAAAAGGGGAGAAAGACTGTTATTGATTTGATTGATACTACTACTAGGATATATCCGGTAGGAAGACTTGATTATGATACTACGGGAGCACTTATACTTACTAATGATGGTAATCTTGCTAATTTACTTATGAGTCCTAATTCAATGATTGATAAGACTTATGTTGTTAAGGTTAAGGGTATTGTTGAAGTTATGGATGTACAAAAGTTAAGAAGTGGTATTGTTATTGATGGTGTTAAAACTAAGAGGGCTAAAGCAAGGATTAAGAGTATTGATAAAAAGAAAGGTGTATCAGTGGTAGTGTTAACTATTCATGAGGGTAAGAATCATCAGATTAAGAAGATGTTTGAGAAATTGGGGTATAAGGTTGTTAAGTTAAGAAGAGAGACTATTGGTAATTTGAATTTGAAATCTCTTATGCCGGGAGAGTATAGAGCTCTTTCTATTAAGGAAGTTAAAGTGTTATATAGTTTATGTAAGAAGTAGGGGATTGATATGCAGTTAAATATAAAAGAAGCTAAAGAGTGTAATATTGTTAAAGTTGATAGTTCTATTAATATTGATTTATCTTTGTTTGATAGTTTGATTTCTAAGTCTTATGAAGATTTAATTATTGATATGCTTAATTCTAATAAGATAGTTAATTGTTTTAATATGCCTAATGTTGTTTTGAAAATGATGCGTGATTGTATTCTTGAGAGGGAGAGTATTGATAATCTTAAGGAAGTTTTACTTGATAATCAGATACCTATATTTTCTTTGATACTTGGGATTGTTTATGGGTATAATCAGAAGTATCAGTATTTGAAAGAAATTGAGAATGCTAAAGAGGTTTTTATATTTTGTAGTGAGAATAATTTTTTGAATGCTTTGAATCTTGCTAAGACTTTTAAGGGGAAAGTTGTTTTATCTTGTCATGATATATCTTTACAAAAGTATAAGTGTTTACTTGAGAGTTATGGTATTGATAATTTAGTTGGACTTAATGTTTATATTGATTATCAAATGAATAATACGCCTATTTTAGTTTTGGATGTTTATAAGACTTCTTGTATTGTTAATTCGGTAGTAGATGAGATTAATAGGTATAGTTTATCTGATTTAGAGAAAGTAATGTATGTATATGATACTGTTAAATATCGTTTATATGAAGATGATACTGATAATATTAATAATTCTAGGGATTTGGATAAGGTTCTTACTGGTAATAAGATAGTGTGTATGGGGTATTCTAATTTGTTTAATGCTATTTTGTATAGTTTGAATATTAGGGTAATACCCGCTACTGATTTGAATATTAGACATCAGAGGAGTATTGCTTATATTAAAGATAGTAAATATAATATTGATGGTTTATATGTTTTTGATCCTACTTGGGATAAGAGGACTTCTATTGATGATACTGGTTATATTGATAGATATGATTATTTTTTGATGCCTATAGAGAGAAGTAAAAAGAGTTTTTATAGTGATATTGATGAGATCTTAGATATTGGTAGGGATAAGATAAAGGAAATTATTGATGGGGAAGATACTTCTTCTATTGTATGTATATTGGATAGGCTTAATATGGTGTTTTCGTTAGTGGATAGTAGTTATGTTGTTAATGATAAGTATTATGTTGTTGAGGATATATTAAGTGAGTATGATAAGGTTATTGATAAGTGTTATTCTAAGGAAATGGATTATGATTATTTTACTTTGTTATTATTTAATGTTCGTAGTAATGAGTATGTTAATGGTGTGATAGATGAGATTGATATTAATTCTATTAAGGATACTTCTTTGAATAGATGTATTGGTAAGAAGAGAGTTCGAAAGAAATAAGAGATTAGAGTTTTACTTTAGTCTTTTTTGTTTTAATGTTCATATAATAGATTAGGTGATATAATGACCAAAGTAGATAGTTTTAAGGATTTTGTGAGGAAAAATCCTAGTTTAATTAATTATATTAAGAGTGGTAAAAATAAATGGCAAGATTTTTATGAGTTATATGATCTATATGGGGATGATAGTGGTATTTGGAATAAGTATTTGGCTAGTGGTGATACTAAGAGTACTGGTAGTAATACTTTAGGTAGTTTATTGGATACAATGAAAAATTTGGATACTGATAAGTTGCAGGATGGGTTAACTTCAGTTCAAAAGGCTATTGATTTATTTGGAGGGCTTATTACTAAGGATAAGACGGATACTGGTAGTTATAATCCTAGACCGGTATATAAGAGGTTTGATGATTAATGACTATTGAGAATCAACTTAGGATATCTAATGATGCTATGCTTACGAGGTTTATTAGAGAGAATCCTATTTGGTATAAGAGATTAAATAGGAATCCTGATTCTTTTAATGATATGGTAATGGATATGAAGAGTAAGTATAAGTTAACTACTACTGATAGGATTAATAATACTTTGAATAGTATTAATATGCTTAAGACTTTTTTGGAGGTATTAAAATAATAGACTCTTAGAGTCTATTAGTTTTTAAATCTTAGTTTTTCATTGGAAATATTAAATATCATTCCTATTAGGATCATATATGATAGTAGGGATGATCCGCCGTAGGAGATAAATGGTAGGGTAATACCCATAATGGGAAGTAGGCCTATTGTCATACTGATATTTTGTATTTGTTGGAATAGTAGTACTGCGATTATTCCTCCTATTGTGAATTTGTCATAAATATTTGTTGTTTTACTAGATAGGGATATGATATTAGTATCAAAGTAGACTATTAGGAATATTAGTAGGAGTACTCCTATAAAGCCAAAGTTTGATGAGAAAACGGCGAAGATGAAATCTGTTTGCATTTCGGGGAAATAGATAGGAGTGTTATTGATACCGTGGCCTAGTGTTCCTGCTGATCCGATAGCGGTAATGCTGTTTGTTAATTGGAGTCCTGATGATGATGACCAGTTTATTATTCTATCCATGCGGTAGAAGAAGCTTGTTCCGAATATTTTGATGAATAGATCTTTTTCTAGGAAATAGATTGATAGGAATATTGTTCCTAGGAGAATGATTATGCCTATGGTAGTAATGAACCATCTGTTTCTGAAACCGGCGGTAAATAGCATTACTATGGTTATAATAAAATATATTAGTACTGCTCCTGTATCTGGTTCTATGAATGTTAAGATAGAGGGTATGGCTACTACTAGGAGTACTTTTAGTAAGAAGTTAAATTCTTCACCTATATCGTTTGTTTTTCTTTCGGCATTAAAGTCTCCGATCATTCTGGATAGGGTTATTATTAGAAATATTTTCATGAATTCTGATGGTTGGAAACTACCTATATAGGGTATTATGAACCAGCATTTGGCATTATTTATGGGCTTTCCTATAATTAGTACTAGGATTAAGAGGACAATACCTATTATATATAATATATAGGCATTGTTATAGAGAAATTTGTTTCCAAAAGCCATCATTAGGTATGCTATTATAAAGCCTATGGTATACCATAATATTTGTTTTAGATATAGATTTTGTAGATCACTTGGCAGGAGGCTTTTGGTACAATATATTGATATTATACTAATTATGGCAAATAGAATAAGTGGTATTAGTATATTTTTTTCTACTTTAAATTTTGATTCTTTTTTCATTTGATCACTCTCTTATTTATAATACCACAAATATTAAAAATAATAAATATAAATAGATTATTTTCATATAATCTAGTAGAGGTGATGAGATGGGAAAGCTACCTAGTATGTTTCATAATGAGATTAATAAGGACTTAAATAATAATGAAAGAGTTTTTTCTACTTTGAATAGTAGTGTTAAAGCTTCTGGTAATATTATTGATAATAGAAATAATTTTACTGTAGAGCAAAAGATTTTGAATATTTTTAATTCTCCTAATTATATATATAAGATAGATGTAATTATTGTTACGGATAATTCTAGGGTTAAGAAAAGAATAATAGGTAAGAATAAGAATAATTTGATTACTATGGATAATGAGTATATACCGATTAATACTATTAGAGATATTTATATTGAAAGATAAATATTTCTTTTAAATTTAAGAAAAATGGTTGTATAAATGTTAAAAAATATGGTATAATTATGTAGATGTTTGCGGGAGGTGGATAGTAATGGCTAAAAAGAATGAAAATAGAGTATTAGTTTCTTTGATGTGTGAGGAATGTAAGAATATTAATTATACTGAAGAAAAGAATAAGAAAAATACTCCAGAAAAATTAGAATTAAATAAGTATTGCAGATTTTGTCGTAAGACTACTAAACACAAAGAAACAAAGAAATAGGAGGTAAATGGATATGATTAATGTTAATGATTTTAAGATAGGACAAACAATTAATTATGATGGTAACTTATATATGGTACTTGAGTTTGATCATCGTAAGCCTGGTAAAGGGGCCGCTATTGTTAAGACTAAGCTTAAGAATTTGAGAACTGGATCGATTGCGGAGTATACATTTAATGCGGGTATTAAGGTACCTACTGCTCATGTTGAGAAACAGAAAATGCAGTTTTCTTATGCTGAGGGTGATACTTATACTTTTATGAATACTGAGACTTGGGATCAAGTTGTTTTAAGTAAGAATCAGATTGAAGAGGAAGCTAAGTATTTAAAAGAGGGTTTAGAAGTTGTTATTATCTTTTTTGAGGGGGAAATGCTTGGTATAAGTTTACCTGAGAAGATTGATTATAGGATTATTAAAACTGAGCCTGCTATTAAGGGAAATACTGCTACTAATGCTACTAAGGATGCTATTATTGAAACAGGAATGCTTGTTAGGGTACCGTTATTTATTGAACAGGATGAGGAGATAATTGTATCTACTAAAGATGGTAAGTATGTATCTAGAAAATAGGTATTATGAAAATATATGATTATTCATATGTTTTTTTATTGGGTTTATTTGACAAATGTAGAGATATTTGCTATAATACTACTGCTCTTGAAAGGGGAGATTAGAATGAATTTTAAGCCTAATATGGAGGGTATAAAGGGATTGCAGTTATGTGATTATATTGAGATTATTGATATGAATGATGATACTTATATATATAATGTTTTTTATTCTAAGGAATTTGGTTTTTGTTTGAGTTCTGAAGATGAACCTTTGATTAAGTTTTTACATATAAATGATGCAAAACTTGAGATATATTATGTTAAGAGGGGTGTTAAGGTAATGCCTATGGAGATTAAGACTGTAATAGTAGATGATCATTGGTTATTTAAGAAGAATAAGAGTTTCTTTATTGAGGGTACTCTTCTTCAGTATAATGATGAGATGGCTAAGAGATATAAGCTTAATAATGAGGAGTATTATAATAAGTATCCTAAATGTTATGGAAATAATGTTAAAATTAGAAAAAAAGTTAAAGGGGAATAGTGGTATTCTTCTTTTAATTAGTTATTGATAAATTGGTGTGTTTAATATATAATTGAATAGTGAAAGTTGGGTGTATATTTATGGAAGAGTTAGAAGAGTATGCTAGATTGAATGGTGTTCCTATAATGCAAAAAGATGGTATTTTGTATTTGGTTAATTATATTAGGGATAATAATATTAAAAATATATTGGAGATTGGGACCGCTATTGGGTATTCTGCTATGATGATGGCTAGTGTTAATAAGGATATTAGGGTAACTACTATTGAAAGGGATTTGGATAGGTATAGAATGGCTAAACTTAATATTAGTAAGTATGGTTTGGATAAGCAGATTGATGTTATATATGGTGATGCTACTGATGTGGTAGTAGAGGGGTTATATGATTTAATCTTTATTGATGCTGCTAAGGGGAAGAATATTTATTTTTTTGAGAAGTTTAAGGATAATCTTGTTTTAGATGGGACTATTATTACGGATAATTTGGCTTTTCATGGGCTAGTTGATGATGATACTCTTATTAAGACTAAGAATCAAAGAGGTATTGTTAATAAGATTAGGAGTTTTATTGAGTTTTTGAATAATAATGAGGAGTTTGATACGGAGTTTATTAGTGTTGGGGATACGGTAGCGGTATCTAAGAGGAGTGTGGATAATGAGTAATTTATTGGTTATTCCTAATAGGAAGAGTGATATTTCTTTATTGTTATCTAAGGATATAAGGGGTATTTTATTGGGAGTAAAGGGGTTATCTATTTATCCTTTGGAGCTTGATATTGAGGATATTATTGGTATTAGAGATAAGACGGATAAAAAGGTTTATATTGTTATTAATAGGATGATTCATAATATGGATTTGGCTCTTGTTCGGATGGTTTTGAGTAGGGTGGCTATGTCCTCTGTTGATGGGATTGTTTTTAATGATTTGGGGGTTTTTAATGTTATAAGAGAGATGGATATTGATAAGGAATTGGTTATTGATATTGAACATCAGAATGCTAGTGTTAATAGTAATATTTTTTATTATAATAGGGGGATTAAGTCTAGTATTGTTACTAATGATATTACTACTAGTGAGGTTATGGATATTAAGAAGAATACTTTGATGAGTATTTATTATGTGGTTTATGGTTATTTACCTGTGTTTTATTCTAGAAGAAGTCTTATTAGTAATTATTTTAGTTATATTGAGAGGGAGTGTGATAGTAGTAGGTATTATATATATAATAATGATCTTAAGTATATGGTTGTTGAAAGGGATTATGGTACTATTATATATAGTCCTTTGGTTAATATGATTAATGAAATAGATAGAATGAATGATATAGATAATTTGATTATTAATTTATCTTATGTTGATGATGTTAGTATTATTGATAAGTTTATTAATAGGGAGAAGATGGATGATACTTATATTGGGTTTGGTAATACTAAGACAATATATAAATTAAAAGGTGATAGTGATGAATAAGGTGGAATTACTTAGTCCAGCGGGTAGTTTGGAGAAGCTTAAGTTTGCTTTTCTTTATGGGGCTGATGCCTGCTATATCGGAGGAAAGTGTTATTCGCTTAGGGCTAATGCGAAGAATTTTAGTATTGAAGAGATTGATGAGGCTTGTAAATATGCTCATGATTTGGGTAAAAGGGTTTATGTAACTGTTAATATTGTTTTTCATAATGAGGATTTAGAAGGTATTACGGATTATCTTAAGTGTTTGGAGAAGTGTGGGGTTGATGCTATTATTGTGTCTGATCCTTTGATTATTGATATTGTGCGTGATAATGGTATTAAACTTAATATTCATATTTCTACGCAGGCTTCTACTTTGAATTATGAGATGGTTAATTTTTGGAAGAGTGAGGGTGTATCGAGGGTTGTTTTGGCTAGGGAGCTTTCTTCTTCTGAAGTTAAGGAAATTATTGATAAGACGGGGATGGAGATTGAATGTTTTGTTCATGGGGCTATGTGTTCTTCTTATTCTGGTAGGTGTGCTATTTCTAATTATTTTACTAATAGGGATGCTAATCGTGGGGGGTGTGCTCAGATATGCAGATGGGAATGTATGCTTTATGATGAGGAGAATAATCCTGTTTTAAGTGATACTTTGTTTACGGCTTCTTCTAAGGATTTGATGATGGCTTCAAAGATTGAAGAGATGATTGATATGGGGGTTACTAGTTTGAAAGTTGAGGGTAGAATGCGTAGTAATTATTATGTTGCTACTGTTATTAATACTTATAGGAATATGATAGATGATTATTATAATGGTACTTTGTCTAGTGATAAAAAGAAGCGTTATATTAAGATATTGGAGAGAGTGGCTAATAGGGAGGCTAAAGTTCAGTTTTGGGATGGGCTTCCTACTGCTGATGATCAGTATTATTTAGGTAGGTGTGAAAATTCTAATCAGGATTTTTTAGGAATAGTTATGGATTATGATGAATATACTAATATGGTAACTATATCGGAAAGAAATTTTTTTAAAACTGGTGATTGTGTAGAAGTGTTTGGACCTAATATTCTTCCTTTCTCTTTTGTGGTTCCGGATATTTATGATGTAGATGGTAATATGGTTAATGTTGCTAGACATCCTATGGAAATTCTTAGGTTTAAGCTTGATAAAAAGGTATATAAAAATGATATTATTAGGGTAAAAATAGATGATTAAAAATAGATGAAAAAACTATTGACAAATAGAGTAAAATCTAGTACAATTGTGAATTGTAATGAAAACAAAAAAGAATGAGGTGAAGATTAAATGAGAGATAATAAGGTATATTTAACAGATGAGGGTTTTCTTGAGTTAGAAGAGGAATTGAATGAATTAAAGAATGTTAAAAGACCAGAAGTTATAAAGGCGTTGAAAGAGGCTAGAGCTCTTGGAGATTTATCTGAGAATGCTGATTATGATGCTGCTAGAGCAGAACAGGCACAGGTTGAGGGTAGAATTCAAGAATTGGAAAAGATAATTGAGAATGCTCATATTATTCAAAAGGGAGAAACTGATAAGGTGTCTCTTGGGACTACGGTTAAGATTAAGTATGTTGATGATGATGAGATAGAAGAGTATAGGATTGTTGGTTCTAAGGAAGCTGATCCGTCAAATAATAAGATATCTAATGAGAGTCCTATTGCTAAGGCGATTATGTCTGCTAGAGTAGGTGAAGTTAGAAAAGTTGATTCTCCTAATGGGGAATATGAAGTAGAAATTGTAGCTATTTGTTAGGAGGTATATGTATGAAAAGGCAATTTAACTATAAGGTAGATGGAAAAGAATGGGAAGAGGCTAAGAATAATGCTTTTGATAAGGTAGTTAAGAATAAGAATGTAGATGGTTTTAGAAAAGGGAAGATACCTAGAAGTGTGTTTGAAAAGAGATATGGTACTTATGATATAGTTACTGAGGCTACTGAGGATTTAATTAATAAGGAGTATAGGAGAATTATTTTAGAAGAGAAGATAGTTCCGTTGGTAGAACCTAAATTAGAGATTGTAAAAGAGGATAATGATGGTTTAGAAGTTAATATTATATTTATTGTTGATTCTGAGGTTGAACTTGGTAAATATAAGGGCTTGAATATTAAGAAAGATAAGGTTGAGGTAACTAAGGAAGAGGTTGAACATCAAGTAGGTCATATTTTGGATAGATATGCTGAACTTGTATCTAAAGATGGTGCTGCTGAAAATGGTGATACGGTAATAATTGATTTTAAAGGTTTTAAGGATGATGCTGAATTTGATGGTGGTAGTAGTAATGGTTATTCTTTAGAACTTGGTAGTCATATTTTTATTCCTGGATTTGAAGAGGGGATAGTTGGTATGAAAAAGGGTGAATCTAAGGATATTGAGCTTACTTTTCCTGAGGATTATATGGAGAAAGAATTTGCTGGGACTAAGGTTGTATTTAATGTTTTGGTTAATGATATTAAAAAGCGAGTTATTCCTGAACTTGATGATGAGTTTTTTGAGGATTTAGGTATGGATGGTGTATCTAATAAGGAGGAACTTTATAAGGCTGTAGAGGATGAAATTAGAAAGCAAAAAGAAGAGGATAATGAGGTTCTTTTTGAAGAGAAGTTGTTGGAGATGGCTTCTAATAATATGAAAGTAGAAATTGATGATGAACTTGTTGATTTTGAGTGTAAAAAAATGTATGATAAGTTTATAGCAAATATGGAATCAAGGGGTATTAGAGAAAAGTTTTATCTTCAGTTTTCTAAGCGTACTAAAGAAGATATTATGAGTGATATGAGAGATAGTGCTTTGAAGAAAATAAAATATACTTATTTACTTAGTGCTATTGTCAAAGAAGAGAATATTTCTGTTGATAATGCTGATATAGAAGAAGAACTTAATAGACTTGCTGATATGTATCAAATGACTTATGATGATGTTAAGGAGTCTATTAAGAATAATGATGAGGATATAGAGTATAATTTGCTTATGAATAAGGCTTTGAAATTATTAAAAGAAAATAATTAGTTAGGAGATTTTTATGACTATATTTAAGGCTATAATTCTTGGAATTATTCAGGGAGTTGCGGAGTTTTTGCCTATTTCTTCATCTGCTCATTTGATTATTTTTCCTTATCTATTTGGTTGGGAAAGTTCTTCAATGGCTTTTGATGTTGCACTTCATTTTGGAACAATGATGGCAGTTCTTTTGATATTTTTTAAGGACTGGTGGAATTTGTTTGTGGGTGCTATTCGTGATGTTAAGACTAAAAAGAAGAGTACTGATGGGAAGATGTTTTGGTATTTGGTAGTGGCTACTATTCCTGCTGGGGTAGTGGGACTATTATTAGATGATGTTATTGAAAATGTTATTAGAAATAATATTTGGATAATTGCTTCTTGTCTTGCGGTAATGGGAATGTTTATTTATTTAGGTGATAAATGGGCTACGCATCATTATAAGAGGGATAAGAGGTTTGAGGATATTACTTTGAAAGAGGCTATTATTATTGGAATATCGCAGGCTTTTGCGGTGGTACCCGGTTTTTCTAGAAGTGGTACTACTATATTAGCGGGAAGACTTCAGGGTATTTCTAAAGAAGCTATTACTAAATTTACTTTTCTTTTATCTGTACCAGTAATATGTGGTGCTACTATTCTTAAGGTTGGTGATTTAGTTTTAACTAAAGAAGTTATAATTGGTATTCTTGCATCTTTTGCTATGGGTGTTATTGCTATTAAGTTTTTACTTAGTTATATTAAGAAGCATGATTTTTCGGTATTTGCTTTTTATAGGGTAATACTTGCATTAGTTGTATTTGTAAAATTAATATTTTTTTAAGATATTAATTTTCTGCTGATTTAGTATAGTGGTAGTACAGAAGCATGGTAAGCTTCAGGGGTAAGTTCAATTCTTACATTCAGCACCACTTTTGATAAGAAGACTCGAACTTTTAGTTTGAGATTAAAATATAAAAGATATCAGAATTTAGTTTCTGATATCTTTTGTCATTTTAGTTCTTAAGAAAAGTATATTTTATTTTAAAGTTCGTTGCTTACTTAAAACTTTATCATAATAATAACTGCATTCTGCATGTGCCATATCTATTAATATGAAGTCTTTTCCATCATATAGAAAATCTACAGACCATTTTCCTTTTAAGTCAGCATTAGATAATTTATATTCAGCTTCTTCCTTTAAAAATGGGTATAAATTATTAAAATCACATTCTATTTCGTGTATTGTATTGGCAAATGTAATTAAATCTTGATTATTATGTAAGTTATCTAGCATTGTGTCTTTTTCCCAATAATTAAAAATTCCTAAAATTTTATTTTTATCAAAATCATAGAATACTCTGAATTCAGTATTTAGTGGCATTCCGTTATAAATTCTATTTCGTTGATAACTTGTTTTAATGTATTCTCTTAACACTAATTCAATACTTTGTTGATATTCTATTTTAAAGTACATATCATCAAACATTAACATTAATTTTTGGTATAATTCATCAATTCCATTAATATGACACGAATCAAAATTAAATTTATTACTTGAATTGCCTAGTCTAATAAACATCTCATTGTTTAAATCTAATGTTCCACTTTGTTTAGAAATAGTTTTAATTCTTTCTAATAAATCATTTTCACATAATTTATTCCATTTTCCTGTTTTAATTAAATTAGTTTCTGTATCTGTAAAACTTGTTATAATTGTATTAGGTGTTTTAAACCCTGTATTGGCAGTTCTTGGGTACCAAAAAGATAAATTGTTTTCAGAACTAATAGAATGTTCAAATCCTGCTATTTCAATTTCTTGTTGAATTGGACTTAAAAATTTAATAAACTTTCCATTTTTATAAATCATTTTAGGAAGCTTTTGTAATTGAAAACCATTTTTTACATAGTCTATTTTATCAAATAATTCGTTTTCTAATTCTGATTGAAAATATACAACTTTATCATATATAATAACATATCCTAAAACTTTTACAAAATAATCAATAATACTTAAATTGTTCCAAAAAAGTTGGCTCTGTTTATAAATTTCAAAAGCATTTTTAGCATCTTCTGATTTATTAATTATATTATATAAATAAGAAATTAAATCATTATTTTCTAATTCAATAACTCTGTTTTCATTAATAATTCCATTTTTAATCATAAAATAGACCTCCTTTGTTATTGATAATATTGTACCAAATTTCTAACGAAAAGTCATTAATTTAGCATTTTTTATAAAATTAGTGTCAATAATATTGAAAAATAAAAAGTGTTGAGTTATTATAATTTCCGATCAAAGAGATATAATTTGCTCAACACATTTAATATTATATACTAAATCTTATTAAAATGGAAGACTTTTTAACTCTCTTTCAGGATAAATGATAGTGCTAAAATATAATTGTAGGAAATTAATTAGTGAGGGATGTGAAAATATGAATGTTATTTTTTTGAATTTTAATGGTGTATTGGATACATATGAAAATATGGATGAAATTAATAGAGGAAATTTACAACGATTAAAGCATATTGTTGATGAAACTAATGCTAAGGTGGTGATTTCTTCTTTCTTAAAAAATAGTTATTATTATACAGGTTATTTTAGTCAATATTTATAGAATATAATGAGAGAAATAGAAAATATAGGGATAGAAATAGTAGGGATTACACCACAAGCGAAAAGCCGTGAGGCAGAAATAATATTATATTTAAAAGTACATCCTGAAGTAGATAATTATTGTATTTTAGATGATGATTATGAGATGCAAAGATTAAAGGGTAATCTTGTTAAGCTTCCATCACAGATGAAAGAGGATCAAAAAGGTTTAGAGGAAGTATATATGAATATGGCTATTGATATATTAAATAGGAATAAGAAAATAAAATAATTTATTTTTATAGTTATATTTAATATTTAAAATGGAGTTAATTGTGGTATAATGGTATATGTGATGTGTTATGAGATTGAAAAATATTAAAGGTGCAAGTGAGAAAATATTAAGGGGTAAATATTTTATTAATAATCCTATGGATTATAAGGGAAAGTGGAATAGTCTTTTTAATAATGATAATCCTATATTTATTGAGATTGGTATGGGTAAAGGGAATTTTATTATTAATAATGCTATTAATAATCCTGATATTAATTATATTGGGATTGAGATGTATGATTCTGTTATTTTAAGGGCAGTAGAGAAGTCTAATGATCTAGATATAGATAATCTTTATTTGGTTCGAATGGATGCTAGGTTAATTGAGGATGTTTTTGATAGGGAGATTGGGGTAATTTATTTGAATTTTTCTGATCCTTGGCCTAAGGATAGGCATGCTAAAAGAAGACTTACTAGTCCTAGGTTTTTAGCTAGATATGATAGTATATTTAAGGGGGATAAGTCTATTATTATGAAGACGGATAATAGGGATTTATTTGATTATTCTGTTAATTCTTTGAGGGATTATGGATATGATATTGTAGATATTTGTTATGATTTACATAAAGAGAGAGATAATATAATTACTACTGAATATGAAGATAAGTTTACTAGTATGGGTATTTCAATTAATTACTTGGAGGCTAGTAAGAGAGGAGATAAGATATGAAAGTGTTTGATAAGATTAATATTAGGCCTACTAATATGAATTTATATATGGAGGCAGTTACGCATTCTTCATTTACTAATGAGAATCCTAGTTATCCTGATTATGAGAGATTGGAGTTTTTAGGGGATGCGGTACTTGAGATAATTATTAGTGAGTATTTGTATAAGGAAAGAAATCTTGAAGAGGGTTTAATGACGAGGATGAGGTCTGCTTATGTTTGTGAGGAGGCTTGTGCTACTTATGCTAAAGAGATTGGACTAGCTAGTGATATAAGAGTTGGTGTTGGAGAAGAGGTTAATCAGACTATTTTGGCAGATGTTTTTGAGGCTTTTGTGGCCGCTCTTTACTTGGAACAGGGTTATGATTTTACTAGGGATTTTGTTTTGAATATTATTATTAGTTATATTGAGAGGGGTATTGATTTTTTACATGATTATAAGAGTACATTACAGGAGATTGTACAGAATGTGAAGAAAACTGTTGTTTATGAGGTTATTGATGAAAGGGGGCCATCTCATAATAAGACTTTTACTTCTGTTGTTAAGATAGATGGTTTAATTATGGGTAGAGGGACTGCTGGTAGTAAGAAAGCTTCAGAACAGGAGGCTGCTAAAGATGCACTTAGTAAAAGGGCTAAGATTAAATAGTATATAAGGTGATAGGATGAAAATAAATGTGGTAGTGGTAGGAGATTTGGATGAGAATTGTTATATATTAGAGAAAGATAATAAGGTTCTTGTTATTGATCCGGGAGATGATATTGATAAAATTAAAGAGATTATTGGGGATAAAGAAGTTGTTTTAGTGCTTGTTACGCATAATCATTTTGATCATGTGGGGGCTTTAGATTATTTTGATGATAGTATTATTTATAGATTTGATAATTTAGAAGAGAGGGTGTATGATATTTTACCTTTTAAGTTTAGGGTTATATTTACTCCTGGTCATTCTTTGGATTCTGTGAGTTATTATTTTGAAGAGGATAATGTTTTATTTGGGGGAGATTTTATTTTTTATAGAAGTATTGGTAGATGGGATTTGGCTGGTGGTAATTATGCGTCTATGCTAGAGAGTATTGATAAAATTAAGAAATATCCTATTAATATGGTTATTTATCCCGGTCATGGGATTTCTACAGTACTTAAGGATGAGATTAGGTATAATGGTTATTTTAGGTAGGAGTTATTATGGATGAGGTAGTAAGATTATTGAGAGTTAATAATAAGTATATTAGTTGTATGGAGTCTTGTACTGGTGGGGCTGTTTCTAATGCTATTACGAATATTGAGGGTGCTAGTGAGGTTTTTAAGTATGGAGCGGTTACTTATTCTAATGAGTATAAGATTAAGATGGGAGTAGATCCTTTGGTTATTGATAAGTTTAGTGTTTATTCTATGGAGACAGCTCATTCTATGAGTAGGGCTATTAGTGATTTTTCTTTATCTAATTATGGTATTGGGATAACGGGTAAGATTAATAGGATGGATGTTAATAATTTATATGGAGAGGATAATGTGGTATTTATTAGTATTTATGATAGGGATATGGATAAGTACTATGATAAGATTATTAGGGTTGATAGTTTGACTAGAAGTGATAATAAGTTGTTTATTGTTGATGGGATTATTCAGATGCTTATGGAGATATTGAGATAGATTCTTGGTATCTTTTTCTTTTTTGTAAAATGATGAAATATATGTAGAAAAAATGCTTAAAATATGTTACAATGTAGAAGAGGTAGAATTATGAAGAAAGTATTAATTGGTATAGTATTATTTTTATCTTTTAGTGGTGTTTCTTTTGCTAGTGGAATGGGAGAAGTTTATTGTCCGGATGATGATGAGCCAGTTAATTTAAGACCTAGTCTTAATGAGTCCGCTAGTAATAGTCTTGCTTGTGGTAGTAAAGTTGAGGTATTAGATACTAATGCTGGATATAATTATAGTTCAGGGTGTAGTAGGCCTTTTTATCAGGTAAGACAGGGAATATTAACTGGGTATGCTTGTGGTGATTTTATTAAGTTAAATGATAGTACGAGTACTGAAGAGTGGAAAGTTCTTTGTATTGAGGATGATTCTCCACTAGGAGTATATAGTGATACTAATAGAACAAATAAATTAACTGGTCTTAGTTGTGATACTAAAGTAACTATTTTAAGTAAAGATGCTGGGGCTGATGGGAAAGGGACTTGTACTACTAGTCTATATAAAATAAAATATAATAATATAGAGGGTTATGTTTGTGGTAAATATATTGGTAGTGCTAGTACTAGTTCTAATGTTAATATTGGTAAGAGTACTAAGGGGGATAATATTTATATAAAAGATAATTATAATGTAAAATCTAGTAGTGATGGAACTATTAAGTGTTATGAGAATGTTGGTGATTTATCACTTAGAAAGAGTGTTGGTGGTGCTTCTACTGGGAAGATGGTTCATTGTGGTGATGAGGTAACTATTAATTCTGTTTCTGAGGCTAGTGGGGTATGTCCTTATTATTATAATGTAACGGATAGTAGGGGTAATAGTGGTTATGTTTGTGGGTATTATGTTGATACTACTAAGTTATCTGATAAGGCTTTAGAATATTATAAGAATAATTCTTTAGAGGAATATAATAATAAATTAAAAAAATTAGGTTTTCCGGATAGTTATTTACCATACTTAGATGAAATTCATGCTAGGCATCCTAATTGGAGTTTTACGCCTGAAGTACTTTCTCTTACTTTTGATGAGGTAGTAGCGGGGGAGAATGCTTTTGGACTTAATTTGTTACAGGGTAGTGCTTTTGATGAGAATTATTTTTCTATGGGGTTAAATACTTATGATATTTTGAATAATAGGTTTAGTTATTATAGGACTGAGGAGGGGTGGTATGATGCTTCTTCAGAGGCTGTTGCCTACTATTTGGATCCGAGAAATTATTTGAATGAAAAGTATATTTTTGCTTTTGAAGATTTGAGTTATAATGATAATCATACTGAGAGTGGTGTAAATAGAATACTTACTAAGAAGAGTTATTGGAATACTATTTATAGTGGTAGTAGTAGTAATGTTGCTTATGATATAATAGAAGCTACTAAGAGTATTGGGATTAGTTCTTTTCATATAGCTGCTAGAATAGAACAGGAGATAGCGGGAATTTCTACTAGTGATCCGAGAAGTGGGGGTAGTTTTACTTTAGATGGTACTAATTATTCGGGTTATTATAATTTCTTTAATATTGATGTATGGGGAGAGAATAAGATATTAAGAGGTATGAGATATGCTGTTAATCATGGGTGGAATTCTCCTTATAATGGTATATATGGTGGTAGTGAGTTTATTTATAATGATTATTATGCTGTTAATCAGGATACACTATATTATCAGAAGTTTGATGTGTCGACGAGTAATGGTCATTATAGTCATCAGTATATGCAGAATTTAGCGGTTATTGCACAGGAGACTGATAAGGTGTTTTCTACTTATATTAATAATGTATCAGAGTATTTTGATAAGGATTTAGAGTTTATTATACCTGTATATAGGGATATGCCGTCTTATACGGTTACTTGTCCTAGTTTAGGTAATCCTAATAATTATTTAAGTGATTTAAAAGTAGATGGAGATACGTTAAATGGCTTTAGTTATGATAAGTATGAGTATGAGATATTAGTTCCATATAATACTAGTAAGATTAATATATCTGCTAGTTCTATTGTGAGTACTAGTAGGGTATCTGGTATTGGTGATGTTACTTTGAATAGTGATGAGACTTTATCTAAAGTGATGGTAGTAGCAGAGTCTGGTAATATTAGAGAGTATAGTATTAAGATAATTAAGGATAAAAAGATAGAAGATAATAAAGAGGAGAGTAGTGAAGAGAAGAAAGATGAGAGTATAAGTATAGCTACTATTTTGAATAATTCGGGAATAAAATATAATAATGATTATATCTATGGTATAGAAGAGAATACTAGTATTAAGAGTTTGATTGAGAATATAACTAGTATAGGTAGTGGTATTTCTGTTAAAATAAAAGATGGTTCTGGTAAAGATAAGGATTTGAGTACTTTTGTAACAGGGGATAAGGTTGTTATAAAAAGTGGTAGTGAAGAGAGGACTTTGAATATAGTTATTTATGGAGATATTAATGCTGATGGTAAGATTGATAAGGATGATTGTTTAGCTATATTAAGAAATTTGAAAGGGTATGCTAATTTAGATGGGGCCTATAAGGTAGCAGGAGATGCTAATAGAGATGGTAAGATTGATAAGGATGATTGTTTAGCTATATTAAGACATTTGAAAGGTTATACTAATTTGAATAAATAGGAGGAAGTATGAAGAAATTTGGTTTTATAGTGTTTTTGCTTGTTATTATGTTTACTAGTAGTGTGGTTAATGCTTCTAGTGTAAGTATTAAGGTAAGTAGTGGTAGTATTACTAAGGGGAATAAGGTTACTGTAACAGCAGTTATTAGTGCTGATTCTGGGATATATACTACTGAGGGTAGGTTATCTTGTAGTGGAGCAGGTGTAGATGAGAGTGCTAATTTAGGTTTTGATGATATGGATACGAAAACTACTTCACAATCTTTTTCTTTGACTGTTAAGCCTACGAAAGCTGGTACGGTTACTTGTTCTACTTCTGGTGTAGTTTTAAGGGAATTAGCGGTAGATAAGGGGTATAGTTTGAATAATGCTAAGGTATCTATTAGTGTTTCTGAGCCTGTTGTGGTTGCTAAGCCTAAGAAAGAATATTCTTCTAATAATTATTTGAAGTCTTTATCTGTTAAGGGTTATGATATTACACCTTCTTTTGATAAGGAGACTAAAGAATATAGTGTTGAGGTTCCTAATGGTACGGAAGTTGTTTCTGTTATTGCTAATAAGGAGAATGCTTATGCTAAGGTGAGTGGTGATGGAGATGTTAAGGTTACTGAGGGGGCTAATAAGATTGAGATTAAAGTAACTAGTGAGAATGGTAATGTTAGGGTATATACTTTGAATGTTATGGTAAAGGAATTGTCTCCTATTGAAGTGGTTATTGATAAGAAGAAGTATAATATTATGAGGCATGAGGATGAGAGTATTAAGATTCCTAGTAATTATGAGAAGAGTACTATTAAAATAGATGATGAGGATGTTCTTTGTTATAAAAATGATAAGTCTAATAATGTTTTATTGCTTTTGAAAGATGAGGATGGTGTTACGGATCTTTATAGTTATGATGTGAAGAGTAAGAAATATACTGAATATTGTTATATTACTGTTGGTGATACTACTATTAATATACTTGATATGCCTAGTGATATGTTACCTAAGGGTTATAGTAGGGTATCTTTTACTTATGATAATAATAAGTTAAATGGTTATCAGTATATTGAAAAGAATAAGACTTATGCTAATGATGATAGTGTTAAGGGTAGTGATTTTTATTTGGTTTATGCTCTTAATGAGAAGACTGGGGAAAAGGCTTTATATGTTTATGATAGGCTAGAGGGGACTATTCAAAGATTTAATAGTGATTTGGTTGATGCTTATAATGATGATAGTAATAATTATTTCTTGTATATGTTGATTTCTTTAGCTCTACTGGCAATATCTATAATAATATTATCTATTGTATTAATTAAACAAAAGAAGAATAAAACTAGATTTGCTTAATATAATATAGTATCATTATAATGATAGAGGGAAATATAAGGATTTATGTTTTTCTCTTTTTTAGGGGTGTGAATAATTTGCAAAAATGTCAGTATTTTTTAAAAACAATAATTTGCAAAAA
>CAYYXX010000006.1:0-33340 GCA_964475905.1 uncultured Clostridium sp.
ACACATTTTTCGTATACTCAAAATGTGCCATAAAATGCTATACATTATATCATATTTAATTATATTTGGGAATGTTTTTATTATATAAAGAAAAGAACTATATAGTTCTTTAGAATAATCTTAGTATATCATTAAATGTTACATATACCATAAGCAACATTAGTAACATGAATCCTATACTATTTACTAATCCTTCTATTTTAGCAGGTATTGGTTTTCTTCTTATTTTTTCTATAATTAAGAATAGTACTCTACCTCCATCAAAGGCTGGGAATGGTAGGAGATTTATTACTCCGACATTCATTGATAAGTATGCTGTTAAATATATGATATTTTGTAAGCCTTGTTTTGATTGGGAATCTACTATTGTGTAAATACCTACTGGTCCTGATAGATCTTTAGTTGATACTTTTCCTGTAAATAGCTGCTCTAGGGTTGTTAACATTAATTTATATAGGCTTACGGTTGTTTCACAAGCATATGATAAGGAATTTAATAGGCCTTTTTTTACTGTGGTGTCTATTCCTATTCCTACTATATAGCTTTCATTTCCTTCTTCATCTTTGTTGGTTATTGGTTTTACTATTATACTTCTTTTATTACCTGTGGTGTCTTTTAATTCAAAGGTAATATCTTCTCCTTGAGATAATCCTATGTATAATTGTACTTCACTCCAACTTGATACTTTATTTCCGTTTATTGAAAGTATTTTATCGCCTTTTTTGATACCTGCTTCATAAGCGGGATATTCTTCATTTACTGTATGAATAATTGGCTTTGTTGATATACTTCCGTATATTAATGCCATTATGAATAGTAGTATAAAGGCGAAGATAAAGTTAAAGGTTGCTCCCGCTATCATAATGATTAGTCTTTGCCATACGGGTTTACTATATAGCATTCTTTTTTTATCTATCTTGCTATTATCATCGGCATCTTCTCCCGCTAATGAGACGAATCCTCCTATTGGTATTGCTCTTATGCAGTACTCTGTTTCTTTATCTTTTTTCTTATGATGAAATATTTTAGGTCCCATTCCTATAGAAAATTCATATACGTATACTCCAAATAATTTAGAAAATATGAAATGTCCGAATTCATGTACTAATACTATTGCTCCTAATATTAATATAAACCATACTATTGCCATAATAATCCTCCTTTACAATATATTTAGCATTATTAGCATGCCTAATGATACGAATATTACACTATCAAATCTATCTAATATACCTCCATGTCCCGGTATTATATTTGAATAGTCTTTTTTATTGAAATTTCTTTTTATTGAGCTGAATGATAAATCTCCTATTTCACTTAGAAATACTAATATTATTGACATTATTATTGTTTTTATAATAGATAGATCTCCTACTAAGAAGTAATAAAACATACTTCCTATTATACAGCCCATTATACCTCCTATTAGACTTCCCTCTATTGTCTTTTTTGGTGATATAGTGGTTAATTTTCTCTTTCCTATTAGCATTCCACTAATATAAGCATATGTATCTGTTATGAAAGCTATTACGAATATATATATACATTTGGCTATACTGATATTACGCATATTTATTATATTTAAGAATGCACATCCTAGAAAGAATATTATTCCAAATAGGTATAAGCTATCATTTATATTATATCTTTCTTTATCGTTATAAAATACTATTGGTATGATTAATGATATTATACTGATACTTATTATTACTGTATTTGATAATTTTAGATATAAATTATTTATTAAGAATAAACTTAGTAGTAGATAACTAATGATTTTTATAGGTAATATTTTTCTTTCTTTATATTTTATATTTATTAATTCTCTTAATCCTAATAGACTTATGATACTTATTACTAGAGTAAAGATATGGTTACCTAGTAGTAGGCTAGTAATTAGTACGGTAAGTACTATAAAGGCTCCTAGTAATCTTTTTTTCATATTGACTCCTTAAGCTATTTTATAATCATCTTCTAGTGAGAAAATAACATTTTCTTCTATCCAATTTTTTCTTGGTTCTACGGCATCTCCCATTAATACTGATACTCTTTTTTCTGCAAGGGCGGCATCTGTTATATTTACTTTTATTAGTTTTCTTTCTTGTGGATCCATAGTTGTTTCCCATAATTGATTAGCATTCATTTCTCCTAATCCTTTGTATCTTTGTACTTTATAGTTTACTCTACCTTCGGTTTCTTCTTTTAACTGTTCATTACTCCAAGCATAGATATGTTTATTGCTATAGCTTACTTTGTATAATGGGGGCATTGCTATATATAGATGTCCTTCTTCAATAAGTGGTTTCATATATCTGTAGAAGAATGTTAAAAGCAAACATTGAATGTGGGCTCCATCATCATCAGCATCAGTCATTATTATTATTTTTCCATAGTTAATGTCTTTTACTGTGAAGTCTGCTCCTACTCCTGCTCCTATTGTATAGATTAATGTATTTATTTCTTCATTTTTAAATATTTCTTCCATTTTAGTTTTTTCAGTATTTAATACTTTTCCTCTTAATGGTAATATTGCTTGTGTTTTTCTGTCTCTTCCTTGTTTAGCACTTCCACCTGCTGAATCACCCTCAACAATGAAAAGTTCTTTTTCCATGGCTTTTTTACTTTGAGCGGGTGTTAATTTTCCTGATAGTAATCTTTCGGTTTTTTTACTATCTTTACCACGCCTAGTTTCTTCTCTAGCACGCCTAGCGGCTTCTCTTGCTTCTTTTCCTTTTAGGGCTTTATTTACTATTTTAGTAGCTACTATTTTATTTTCTTCTAAGAAGAATTTTAATTTTTCACTTACTATTGATTCTACTATTGTTCTAGCTATTGGTGTTCCTAATTTAGCTTTGGTTTGACCTTCGAATTGTAATAAATCTTCTGGTATTTGAACAGATATGATAGCGGTTAAGCCTTCTCTTACATCAGCTCCATCAAAACTTTTATCTTTTTTTAGGTAATTGTTTGCTTTAGCATAATCGTTTAAAACTTTTGTAATAGCGGTTTTAAATCCTACTTCATGAGTACCTCCATCACTTGTTTTTACATCATTTACGAATGATACAATGTTTTCAGCATAACTATCTGTATATTGCATGGCTACTGATACATTTATTTTATCTTTACTTGATTCAAAACATAGTGGTTTATGTAAGATTGTTTTATTTTCGTTTAGGTATTCACAAAATGCTTCTAATCCATTGTCATAATGGTATTTACAGGTTTTATTTTCTATTTCATCTACTACTTCTATGGTTATTCCACTAATTAGAAAGGCACTTTCTTGCATTCTTTCACAAATGGTAGAAAAACTAAATGTTGTCGTGCTAAAAATAGTTGGATCTGGTTTAAATTTAACGGTAGTTCCTGTTCTATTGGTTGTTCCTACTTGTTTTAATGGGACTGCTACTTTTCCACCATTTTCAAATTTTATGTAGTATTCTCCGCCATCTCTTCTAGTTACTACTTCCATAACACTACTTAAGGCATTGACTACTGATCCTCCTACTCCATGTAAGCCTCCTGATACTTTGTATCCTCCTTCGGTAAATTTTCCTCCGGCGTGAAGGACTGTATAAATTACTTCTGGTGTGCTTTTCCCTGATGAGTGGATTCCTACTGGTAGTCCTCTTCCTTTGTCTGTTACACTAACACTTCCATCTTTATGAAGGACAATTTTTAAATGATTTCCATAACCATTTAAGGCTTCATCTATAGAATTATCTACTATTTCCCATACTAGATGGTGTAGTCCTCTTTTATCTGTTGATCCGATATACATACCGGGTCTTTTTCTTACAGCTTCTAGTCCTTCTAATATTTTTATGGAGTTTTCGTCATATTTTGCTGTCATTTATATCACTCTTTCTATTAAATTCATATTAATTATACTATAAATTAGTCTGTCTATCAAGTTATTTGTCATTTTATTTTACATTATTTATTTTAATTAAAAATAGAACTAATATATATTAATTCTATTTTTATTACTTTTATTTTTTACATAGATATTCTAATTGGATTATCACTTATACCTGTTCCTCCTAGATACCTTACATTTGTATCTAAATAAAGTACTGGTAATATGCCTGATACACCTGTTCCTGCTATACTACTATTGGAATTAGTTGATGAATAGTGGCCTGCTGCTGTCTGTCCTTGTCCAAAACCTGAACTAAAAACATATTGATATACGAAGTAAGGTTCTCTTATTCCTTGAGTAAGTAGGAAGTAATAATACGTATTACCTACTTTTGATTGTTTTTGCTCATAATATATTTTGGCAAGCCAAGATTGTTTACAAGTTTTATCTTCCGAAGTATCAAATATATTATTAATATTATTAGTACAATTTTTAAAGTCTGCTGTATAGGCTATGTCTGATACATATGGAAGTGCTACATAACCATTCCAATAATTTGTTCTTATTACTCCATCACTAGGATTGGATACAACTTCAGTACCTCTTTCGGCATTATATATAACATTGGCATAGGTTCTAATTAAATCGCTTCCTCCTGTATTCCATTTTGTTTTAGATATCATCTCTTTTGTTTCATCATTTTTTAGTCCAGTACTTGTAAAATCACAGGTCTCAGTCTCATCATAATGACTGGTATAGCAAGTTCCGCTTGTGCGGTTCCAGTAAAGACTATTATTTATGCTTTTGCTTTCATAGCCGGGATTAAGTAATCTCATTAGATCTGCTCCCTCATATGATGATGTATTTCCCCACTGGTTAATTCCATAGCCATAATTAACACTTCGGTTTGAAGTATCCCAAGAGTATTCTCCTAGATTTGTTTCTCTTATTATTTTTACTTTCTTCTCTTTGGTATAAGTACCATCATTATTGGGTGTTTCTACCTCAAATACTCCTATTATTCTCCATCTCTCGCAAGTAATAGTGGGATATGTATCACAGTTAAAAGATATATAGTTACTAGGAGTATCTCCATAGTATCTTAAATTACCTGCATCTATACCAATATTAGAACTTCCTAATCTATCATTCATAATTAGTTCTTGTGTAGCTCTTTTGTATTTTATACCATTGTTATTTACTTCATCTTTTGTAGTACTTTTTTCATATAAATTTGTTATATATTCTACTAAAGTTAAGCTTTTTTCTTCGGGAATAGTTGGATTTGCTTCTTCTTCTTTTTCTTCAGGAATAGTTGGATTTGTTTCTTCTGCTTTTTCTTCGGGTTCTGTAGTTGTTTCTTTTGTTTTTTTATTATCTACAGGAATAACAATTTCATATTTTTTACCAGTAAAAATATTATCTCCTACTATTTTGAAGTATATATTATCTTCTGCTGTAATATTATCTTTTATATTACTATTTAAACTTATATTACTAACACTTTTGTCTAATTCATATTTAGCACCATTATAAGTAAGTGTATTACCATTTATTTCTAAAGTTCCTTCACTTTTATTACCGTATGTAATCTTACAACTTTTATAATTTTTAGTATCACAGTTTATTTTTTCTATTTCATCTGAAATATTTTCTATTTCTTGTTTTACACCACTGGTTATTAAGGATGTATCTGTAATTACTTCAGTATCTCTATAGTAATCTTCAGTAGTACTAACCATTTTTGTCGTTATTTCTATAAGAAGAAAAGCTATGGCAAAAGCAATAGTGGCTCCTAGTATTATTTCTACTGTTAAGTATCCTTTTCTATTTTGTTTCATTCTATTACCTCACTTTTAAGCAATAATACTTACAGTCATCTATATCATCACATATTTCAGATATTAAAACATAAGTATATGACTCATTAAAATCTAAATGACCTTTTAGATAGTTTATGAAATCTTTGAATGTTTGATTTACTTGCAGTTCTGATAAATTATTTATATTCGTTTCACCATATAATGAAAAGTATATATTAGTAGTACTTTCATTAGTTTCTTTATAGATTTTAATAATATCATCTAAGTCTGTATTCTCTATTTTTGTTGAATTTTTATTAGTTATTAGAGTATTAATATTATCATTTTTAATTAGGAATAAATTGGCTTTTTCGGCCATGTATAGAGCATTTATATCATAGTAGCTGTTTCTTATTTCATAAGCTTTAGATACGCTATTTACTCCTGTATATAATACTACTAGTACTGAACATATTATAGCAGATACTACTACTACTTCTGCCATCATAAATCCTTTATTATTTATCTTCATAAAATCACCAATACCTTAATTTTACTATTGCTATTTAGTTAATTATATTATATAATAATTATAGAATAAAATCAATAATAAAGAGTGAAAAGAGGGTAAATATGCAAAATAGTACTATGGAAAATAGGCAAAATATTAGTCAAAATAATGCTGGTGGTAATAGTAATTTGAATGTGCAGAATATGAATAATAATCAGAATATGAATAATAATCAGAATATGAATAAGCAAATTAATACTAATATTAGTGCTGATAAGTATCATGTTATTAATAAAACTGATTTTACTAGAATGCCTGTTGTTAATGCTGTTAATACTTTGATAATTACTGCTATTGAATCAGGGGCTAGTGATTTGCATTTTGATCCTACTGAAGATGGTATATTAGTAAGATTTAGGGTTGATGGGGAACTTAAGAATTATGCTTTTCTTCCTCTTGATATTAAGCAGAATGTTACTACTAGAGTTAAGATAATGGCGGGAATGAATATTACTGAAACTAGATTACCTCAAGATGGAGCTATTAAGGATACAATTAATGGTAGAGATTTGGATCTTAGGGTATCTTCTCTTCCTACTAAAAGAGGAGAAAAAATTGTTATTAGGGTTATGGATTATTCTATGAGTTTAAAGGGAATTGAGTATTTATATTTTAATGAGACGAACTATGGTAAAGTACTTAAGATGCTTAGTTATCCTAATGGAATAATATTGGTTACTGGAGCTACTGGTACTGGTAAGTCTACTACTTTATATTCTTTTCTACAGAGACTTAATGTTGAGGGTACTAATTTGATTACTGTTGAGGATCCTGTTGAAATGGATATTGAGGGAGTTAATCAGGTACAAGTTAATAGTGATATTGGACTTGATTTTGCTACGGTATTAAGAAGTATTTTAAGACAAGATCCTAATGTTATTATGATTGGAGAAATTAGAGACTCGGAGACGGCTCAAATAGCGGTTCGTGCTTCTATTACTGGACACTTAGTATTATCTACTGTCCATACTAATAATTCTCTTAATACTATTGAAAGATTACTTGATATGGATGTTGAAAGATACTTGCTTGCTTCGGCTTTGACGGGTATTGTATCACAAAAATTAGCTGTTAAATTATGTGAACATTGTAAAGTTAAAAGGCCTGTTACAGTAACTGAAAAGAATCTGTTTAAATCTGTACTTGGACTTGATATTAATGAGGTTTATGATGCTAATGAAAATGGATGTCAATATTGTAATCGTGGATTTAAGGGCAGAATTGCTATTCAAGAAGTTCTTTTGATTAATCAAGATGTGAGAGATGCTATAAGTTCTGGTATGCGAAAAGAAAATCTTAGAAAATTGGTTTATAGTAAAGATGTTATTACAATGCTTCAAGATGGTTTGTTTAAGGTAGTAGCAGGATTTACTACTACTAACGAGATATTTAAGCTTATCGAAGTTGATGATGAGAATATTAATATATAAAAAGCTTTGATTTTTATTTCAAAGCTTTTTTATGTGTTTTTAGTAAATTGTGAGTTATATAGATTAGCATAGAACCCTTGTTTTTTCATTAGTGTTTTATGATTACCTTGTTCTATGATATTACCACCATCCATAACTAATATTAGATCGGCATTTTTAATAGTGGATAATCTATGGGCTATAATAAATGATGTTTTATTTTCCATAAGTTTATCCATGGCTTTTTGTACTAGCTCTTCTGTTCTAGTATCTACATTTGAAGTAGCTTCATCTAATATCAAGAATGGACAATTGCTGATCATTCCTCTAGCTATTGTAAGTAATTGTCTTTGACCTGATGATACGGAATCGTTGTCTGATATTATACTATTATAGCTATTTGGTAATGTTTTTATAAAGTGATCTACCCCTACTACTTTACATACTTCTTCTACAGCTTTATCACTTATATTTTTTTGATTATAAATGATATTTTCTTTTACGGTACCATTAAATAACCATGTATCTTGAAGTACCATAGTAAATAGGCTGTGAATATTACTTCTTTTTAATTCTTTTATTGAGATTCCATCTATTAGGATATCTCCATCTGTTATATCATAGAATTTCATAAGTAGATTAACCATCGTTGTTTTTCCTGCTCCTGTTGGTCCTACTATGGCTACTTTTTGTCCGGCTTTTACTTTAGCAGTGAAATTGTTAATGATTATTTTATCTTCATCATAACCAAATTTTACATTTTTAAATTCTATTTCACCTTTTACTTTATCTTTGTTTAGTTTTTTAGTAAGTTTTTCTTCACTTGCCATTTCTTTTTCTTCTAGCAGACTAAATACTCTTTCTGAGGCTGCTAATGTTGTTTGCATAGAAGTCATTGCTTGAGCTATATCAGATAATGGATTTGTAAATAATCTCACATATAGTATAAAGGCTACTATTGTTCCAAATGATATAACATCTTTACTTACTAGTAATGCTCCTACTACACATACAGCTACATAGCTAAAGTTACCTATAAAACTCATCATTGGTTGCATAAGTCCAGATAGGAATTGACTTTTTCTATTATTTTTATATAGATTATTATTTAGTTTATTAAATTTTTCAATAGTCTCTTCTTTAGCATTACAAGTTTTAACAACATTAAGTCCACTATAGATTTCTTCTATGTAACCATTTAGATTACCTAATTCTTTTTGTCTTGCTGTAAAGTATTTTTGAGATTTTCCTAATATTAAGAACATAAAGATAAAACCAAATAGACTAGATAAAATAGCAGTTATAGCCATTATGTAATTGGTTATAAACATCATTGTTATTGAACCTATAAATAGTGTAATGGCCGCTACTAAAGATGATAGACTTTGATTTAATGATTGAGCTATAGTATCTATATCATTTGTTACTCTAGATAGGATATCTCCTGATAGGTTATGATCAAAGAATTTTAATGGTAGCTTATTTATTTTTTTAGAAATATTTGTTCTTAACTTCTTGGCATAGTTATTGGCTACTTTGATCATAAATAACCCTTCTATATAACTGAATGTGGCACTTACTATATATAAGCATACTAGAAGTATAGCTATATTTTTTATTTTATCCATATTCATTTTAGGAGCTATTATTTTATGAATACTACTTGGTAAGTTGTCTAATATTTTATACATTTCACTTGTTGATTGACTACTAGACATTATTTCTATAAAGGCTAATTTGTCCTCAGTAGTTATTTTAGTATTATCTATAGTAGTTTCTGGAAAAAGAGCATTTTTTATACTACTTGGAAATTTATTTATGATACTATAGTCTTTATCTATTTCTTCTAATAGTTTGATAGTATTTATTTTATCTTCTTTAGTTATATTTATATTGTTATATGTATCACTATCTATAATTATATTAAGAACACTATCTGGAAACTGATTTAAGTATTTTGTAGTATCTTTGGGATTATCTAGTATTTTTTTTGATACTTCTATATACTTTTGTTTATCCTCACTACTAATACTTGCTTTTTCTATTTTGTCAGTATCTAATTTTATATTTAATATATTAGTTATGTTATTTATATTTGAAGTAAGTTCTTTTTCTAGTATTTCTACATTTTTAGTATTTATTGTTATACCTTTACTTATTTCATCTGTTAAGTCAGATAATTTATTGGGAGATATTAATGATATAATAGCAGATATACTAGCTAATATAATAGCGGGTATTATTAGTAATTTGAAATTGCTTAAGCTTTTTATTAGCTTTTTCATTGAACCTATAAAGTCTTTGGGCTTTTCTGCTACTTTCATTGGTCCGTGGCCTCGAGAAGAATTATTTTTATTTTTTTCATTATTACTAGACATTTTCTAATTCCTCCTTTGATATTTGTGATAAAGCTATTTCTTTATATACTTTGCATTTTTTCATTAGTTCTTTATGTGTACCTACTCCTACACATTTACCATTATCTAATACTACTATTTTATCGGCATTTAGTATTGTACCTATTCTTTGGGCTACAATCATAATAGTAGAATTTTTGGTATATTTTTTTAATTCTTTTCTTAATGTACTATCTGTTTTATAATCTAAGGCACTAAATGAATCATCAAATATATATATTTCAGGATCTCTTGCTATAGTTCTGGCAATTGATAATCTTTGCTTTTGACCTCCACTTATATTTGTTCCTCCTTGAGCAATATGAGATTTTTCTTTATCTTCTAGTTTTGATATGAATTCATATGCTTGAGATACTTTTATAGCTTCTTCTATTTTTTCTTTACTTGGTTTATTATGTTTATTTTTTCCAAAAGTTATATTTGATAGAATATCTCCTGAAAACATTACGGCTTTTTGGGGTACATATCCTATTATATTATTTAGGTATTCAAAATTATAGTCTTTTACATTTATGCCATTTATTAGTACTTCTCCACTGGTAGCATCATAGAATCTTGGTATTAAATTGATAAGAGTTGATTTACCACTGCCTGTTGATCCTATAAAAGCTATAGTTTCTCCCTCTTCTACTTTGAATGATATGTCTTCTAATACATATTCATCTGCATCTGGATACTTAAATGATACATTTTTGAATTCGATTGTTCCTTTTAGTGAACTTTTGTTTTCTGTTACATTTCCCTCTTTGATACTTATTTCAGTATCTAATACTTCGTTTATTCTTTTAGCGGATACATTAGCTCTTGGTAACATCATAAAAATCATTGCTAGCATTAAAAATGACATTATTACTTGCATAGCATATGATGAGAAGACTATCATATTACCAAATAATACTATTTTATCTGTCATATTAGCTTCATTTATAAGTATTGCACCTATAAAATAGATTCCTAAAGTTAAGGAATACATTACTAAGTACATAATTGGACTTAAGAAATTAAATGTTGTTTGATTGAATTTTTGCTGATTAGTTAGTTTGTCATTTACTTCTTCAAATCTTTCTTCACTATATTTTTCGGCATTGAATGCTCTTACTACTCTTATTCCTGATAGATTTTCTCTTGTTACCATATTGATTTTATCAATTAGTTCTTGTACTATTTTAAATCTAGGCATTACTATAATCATGATAGTAGTTATAGTAAGTAAGAGTATTACTACTGCTATTCCTGTTAAGATGCTCCACTCTATACTTTTGTTTATTATTTTTGTTATTGCCCATACGGCAGTAATTGGAGCTTTTATAAGTAGTGTAAGTCCCATAGCTATAACCATTTCTATTTGAGTAATATCATTTGTTGTTCTCGTTATTAGGCTACTAGGAGAGAATTTTTTTACTTCGGCAGTACTTATTTCTTCTACTTTTTTAAATAGTCTTTCTCTTGTATGATACGAGAATGAGGCAGATATTGTTGATGTGAAATATCCTACGATAAATGCTGATAATAGACTTCCTAAGGCACATAGTAGCATATATATTCCTTCTCTTAGTATATCATTTATTGTAGATGATTTTGTTTGTACTAACTGGGTTATATTAGACATATAGTCTGGCATTTTTAATTCTAACCATACTTGAAATACTATTAGTATAGCCGATATAGCTATATATAACCAATCTTTTTTATTTAGTTTTTTTAATAATTTTAACATAATTTCCTCCATTTTCAGTTGACTATATGAATTATAGCATTACTATTTTTTGGTGTCAACTGATTAACATAATTTCCCATAATTTCTTTTAAATAGCTTAAATAGCTAATAGAGGACTTGGGTATTCCTCTATTTGTTATTATATGTATTTACTGGCAGTATTTATCATTTTTTTTGATATTATTCCAATTATTATTCCCGTTGGTATAGAAAATATTAATAAATATGGTAGATAGTATATTACATTGTAATTATCCATTAGGAGAATTCCTATTAGTACTTGACCTATACTATGAAAAATACTTCCTATTATGGATACTCCTATTATGGATAGTTTTGTCTTTTTAAATATATACATGGATATTATACTTAGTATGGCTCCGGATAAGGAGAAAAAGAAGTTTAGTCCAAAGCCTGTTCTTAATAGGGCTACGACTAGAATTCTTATGATTGATACTGTTAATGCTGTTTTAAAATTGCATTCATATAGGGTAAATATTATTACAATATTGGCTAAGCCTAATTTTAAACCCGGTACTATATCTCCGATAAATGTGAAGTAACTTTCTATTATGGAAATTACAGTACACATTGATGTTAAAATAGCTATTTTTGTTATATCTTTTGTTTTCATTAGTATACCACCTCATCTACTTCTTTATCATCTATTATTTTTATGATTATTTTATTTGGCATACATATTAGAGATCTACTACTATCTTTGATGTAGCCTTCTTTGGAACAGATATGGTTATTGGAGTTTTCTTCTACTACTTTTATTTTTTTATCTTTTACTTCTAATACGACATCTCCTAGATATCCTGCGACTGTATATGTACCATCTTTATTTAGATCTATTTTTTTTATTATTTCATCTTGGTAGTAGACAACTGCTATATTTCCGCCTTTATTTATATTTAGTATTATTAGAACGATACTTACTATTATTATTATAATTATAATTAATTTTATATCACTTTTATTCATAATTATAGTTATCACTTCTTACTATATTATCTTCATCTATATACCAAATGGCTTCGATATCTTCATTAGCATTTACTATTTTTAGACCCTCTTCTGGTGGTAAGAGATATAGATAAGTACTATAGATATCTGCTATAGTAGATGATGGGGTTATTACTGTTACTGATCTTGTATAGTTACTTGGATATTTGGTATAGGGGTTTATGATATGACTGTATTTTTGGTTATTTATTATACAGTATCTTTGATAATCTCCTGATGTTACTACTGATTTGTTATTTATATTTACTTTGGTAAATATTGTTTCTTTATTAGTAGGATCGGTTATTCCTATGGTATAGGAGTCTTTGTTATAGGCTTTTCCTACTTTGACATTACCTCCGGCATTTATTATGTAACTATTTATATTGTTATCTTCTAGATAGTTTCCTACTAGTTCTGTAACATATCCTTTGCTTATTGCTCCTAGATCTAGTTTTATATTGTTATATTTGATATATTTATTTTCTTCTAATTTTATATCATCTATATTTATATTTATATCTAAATTTGTTGGTAATTTATCACACTTATCTATGGTTTCTTTCCATATTTGGGTTAAGTTTCCTCCGGCTATATTGAATAGGCCATTTGTTTTTTTATAATATTCTATTCCAAGTGTTATTATGTCTGCTAATCTTTTATCTATTTCTATTTCTTCATTATTTTCTAGTATTTCATTTAGATAATATATATTTACTATACCTTCATATTTTTCATATCTATTTGTTAATTTATGATAACTGCTATAAAGGTAATCTATATCTTCAAAGATATTATTTATTTCTTTTTTACTTTTGGTTGTACTTATTTTTATATTGATATAGGTATCCATATAGAAATAGTTTTTATTGTATTCTTTATATGTACTTTTATCTATGTATAATAGTATTAAACTTATTAGTATTATTGTTAAGATGATTATATATATTTTTTTCATTTTGTTACCTCTTTCTTATTATACTATATGAGTTTTTATAAGTAAACTAATTTTAAAACTATTAGAGAAGCTTCTAATAGTTTTTATCTAAAGAATGATAAATATATGATGAACATGAAGTAGACTACTGATAGTATTATTCCATTTATTTTGTTTTGTTTTTTACTTTTATCTGGTACTCCTACTGCCATGGCTAATAATACTCCGGCGACTAATCCTCCTATATGTGCAGCATTATCTATGCCACTTGAAGTGAAGCCTATTATTAGGTTTATAATTATTACTGGTACTATTGATCTTGTCATAGTCATTCCTAAGTAGGTTCTATAATAGTAGCCAAAGTATAATAGGGCTCCTAGTAAGCCAAATATTGCTCCTGATGCTCCTGCACATATGGTATTGGGATTAAATGCTAAAGATAGTATACTTCCTGCTATACCACTTAGAAAATATATAATTAGATATTTTGCTTTTCCATATACGGTTTCTAATTCTTTTCCTATTACATATAGGGAGTACATATTACAAAATAGATGTATTATTCCAATATGTAAAAACATTGAAGTAAATAAACGATAGTATTCTCCACTTTTTGTTAATATATCAAGATTGGCTCCAAATAGTAATAGTGTGTATTTGTCTTCAGATCCATTACCTAATATATACATTAGGATGAATATTAATATACATACTCCTATTAATATATATGTAGCTACAGGTTTTTTGAATGAGAATATTTTTTCGGTCATTTTAGTTTTTTTCTCATTTTTAGCATTTATTTTATCACTTGCTTTGATAAAGAATTCAAATATATTATCTTCAATAGTAGTTTTTTCTACTATATTAGGAAATAGACTAGTTAATTTGGGATTATTTATATCTTCTTTCTTTGTTATATGAATATCATCATTAGTAAGTATTTTATCATCTTCTATATCTGTATATATGTTTAGTACTTTTATTTTGAATGAAAATGTTTTTCTTTTTACTTGTTTTACTACTCTACTTAATTTGAATTTATCAAAACTTAATTGCTCTTTGTTATGAATATGATGTGATACTATTCTAATTATTTTATATTCTTCATTTAGATTTTCTAGCCATATTTCATTATCTGCTCCATAAACCATCATTGGATTATAATCTTTTTCAGTTATAAAGTAATTTATTAGGCTCATTACTATTAAATCATCACTTTTAAATACTATTTCTTCCGTTGTCATAATTCCTCCACAATTTATATTATACAATTTTTTTTAAAATAAATAAAGTATTTTTCACATATAGATTGTTTTTCTATATAATATTATTGAGAGGAGAATAGTTTATTATGTATAATAGAAGAATGGTTTATCCATATAGAAATGATAGAGTTGCAGGTGGTTTTGCTTTTCCCTTTATTTTAGGTGGTATTACTGGTGGGCTTCTTGCTCCAGCTTTTTATCCTAGACCTTATCCTGTTTATTATGGTCCTGCTCCTATGCCCCCGTATAATCCTTATCCTTATTATTAATTTTATACTAGTGTTTTTTAGTTATTTTTGATATAATAGTGTTATGAAAAAGTTTAATATGATTGATGAGAGTTTTATTTGTGATAATTGTGGTATGGTAGTTAATAAGCTTGGATATACTGCTAGAGACCATTGTCCTTTTTGTTTATATTCTAAGCATTTGGATATCAATCCTGGTGATAGAATGTCTAAGTGTATGGGGTTAATGACTCCTGTTGGAATTGAAAAATTTAAAGGCAGTTATAAGATTGTTTATAACTGCGATAGATGTCATATGATTCATAAGAATATTATGGCTCAGGATGATAATTTTGATATTATTATTAAATTATCTAGTGGTCTTAAGTAATTATTAATAATATGATTATTACTAATACTATTAGTATTCCTACTATTGTAATAATGGTTTTTGACTTCATTTTTAATGGAGTCTTTTTTTCTTTTGGTACTTCTTCATTTGGTACATCTGACTTGGGATTATTTATTGGGATACTAGGTGCTACGACATTAGGAGTTATTTTTTTGTTATCACTATTTATATTTTGAATATTCATATTCATGGTATTATTAATATTTACTGATGGATTACTGATGACAGTATTTAGATTTTTACTTGAAGCCCTATATTTCTGTATAGTTTCATTATTATCATTATCCATTTTTACCTCCTTTTAGGATAAAAGATTTAGGTAAGTCCTAAATCTTATAGTTTCCAATTTTCATTATTTTGATTAATTGTATTTGGTTGATTTGGATTATTTGGTATATTTACCTGATTTGGCATTGGTTGATTTGGCATCATATTGGGATTATTCATTCCAAATGTGTTTGGATATGTTGGCTGATTATTGTTTACTATATTTGGATTCATATTCATATTTGGATTCATTTGATTTCCCATAGGCATTTGATTAGCAGGTTCCATACCCATATTTGGTACATTGTTTATTGGTGCTTGGACTCCTATATTGTTTTGATTTGGCATATTTTCATTATTATATGCTGGAACATTTCCTATTATATTATTATTTGGAATATTATTTACTTCTGGGGTATTCATATTATTATTTATTACTTGGTTTGGCATATTATTTGGATATACTTGTCCCTGCGGAGCAAAATTATTATTCATATTGTTCATATTATTCATAATTGGCGTACTTTCTACTTGTCTAGGCTCTACTACTGGGGTATTATTTGGCATTGGTGTAAAGAAAGCATCATTATTTTGCTGAGTATATGTATTATTTGTATCTATTATATTATTGTTATACATATTTCCTTGATTAAACATATTGTTGTTTGTATCTGGTGTTAAAGTATTAAAATTATTCATGCTATTTATATCATTTATATTATTCATGGCATTCATATTATTCATATCCATAGTATTAGTATTTGCTTCTTCTTCTACTTTATTTCTCATCTTCTTTTTCTTTTTAGTATCCGCTAGAAAACCTACTACTGTAATAAGTAATATTATTAAAACAACCAAAATCCACACATAATATTCTAATAAAAAATCTACAACTACTTGCATTATATTTCCTCCCTATTTACTCTATATTTAGAATAACATACTTTATTTTAAAAATCAATATTTTTGGAACTTTTCTGTAATATTTTTATCAATAAAACTTAAACTTTTTATAGATAAATCTAATGATTCTTTGTATTTTCCTCTTTTAAATAGTTCTTCAGCTTTAGTAAGAGCTATATCTATTTCTTCATAACTACTTCTATATCTATTTCCATATATAATTATTTTTTCAGAACTACTAGCTATCTTTATCATATCATTAGTTTTGTTATATATTTTGAATACTAGATCTCTAGCAGTATCTACTCTAATATTTAAGATTTTGATAACTATTGGTTTTTTATCTAGTTCTTTTACTATTTCTCTTATAGCATCTTGGGCTTCAGTAAGTTCAATATAGTAATTACTTGGAATTACTGGTATTTTGTAATCTTTTAATCTTAATTTAGATTTTTTTAATAGACTTTCAATCGTGGTTAATTGCTCTTTAGCTCTTGTTTCATCATCTTTCATGCTGGTAATTGATCTTAATTGAAAATCTAAGTCATCTTGCAATCTAGATAGTTTTAGGGATAATCCGTTTAGTTCATCTACTAGTTTTGAATAGGCAAATGTTTTCATTTTACCTTGATCTACTAGAATTTTATAATCTTTATTTATTTTTTCTAAGTTTCTATTTAGTAAACTAAATTTATTTATATCTTCATCTGATAAGTTATAATTGTATTTTATATCATCTATTTGTAAGTATATATCTCTGACTATTTTATTTATATTATCTATTTTATAGCCTAATTCTTTGATATTTTGTCTAAAAATATCTTTGCTTTCTTTTTCTTTATCAAAATCATTATATAATTCATTAAAGTATTCTATAAATGTTTTTAGTTCAATTATAGATTGGCCTAATTCTAATTTTTTTAGGTTTTCCATAATGTTATCTATTTTTGTTTTTATTTCTTTGATATTATATTCTACATTTAAGTAGTCTAATGGATAACCATCTCTTTTCATACGGTAATAGTAGGTTATGGCTTCATCTATTTTACTTGGTATTAATACTGTAGCCATAAGTACTATAGTAGGAATGTCCTCTAGTACTTTCCCTAATCTATTTATTCTATCATCTAATGAATTTATCTTTTTTTCTACTGAAACATAGTCATTATTTTCCATGGCTTTTTCAAATTCTTTGAATAGTTTATCTATAGCTTCTGTTTCTTCTTCTATATATGTAGCAATAGGACCGTATTCTTTTTTGGTTCTTTCAAATTTACTTTGATATTCTCTATAGATTATTTTTAGTTTTGTTATTAGTGTTCTATTTCTTTCTTCAGAATTAGTAATTAGTTTTACTTCTTCTAGTAATTTATCTGTTTTTCTCTTTAGGGAGTTTATTTCTATTTCTATACCGGTTATTTTTCTTATAGCTTCTTTATATTCTTTTTTATCTATTAAGAAGTCAGCTTCAGATATTAGATCGGTTAATTCGGGTATTTTTTCATCTCTGATAGTAGTAAATGTATTATCCCAATCTTCTAGTTTTTGTTTTAAGTTATCTGTTTTTATTAGTTCTTTTACTTTAGTTATTTCACTAAGTACTGAAACTCCTATTAAATTATTTTTTTTAATATCTAACTCTTCTATTTCCTTTTTATACTTTTTGTTTTGATTTCCTTTTATAATGATTATTGTAACTATAATAAGTATTATAGTCAATATAAAGGCAGATATTGTTATTAAAAAAACACTATTCATTAATATCACCTTTCCTACTCATATAATATATTCTACCACATTTTTTTGTATTTTAACATTTATTTTGAATAAAATTATTAAAAATTTAAAAAGTAAGCTTTTTTTACTTACTTTTTATGATGTTAATTATTTTATCTATGTCATCTATATCTACTTCTATATTTGTACTTCTATTCATGTCTTTTATTTCTATTTTATGAGTATTTATTTCATTTTCTCCTAGTAAGATTACATATGGAATATTGTTTTTATTAGCAAAATCTAGAGATTTTTTTATTTTTCTTTTATTCATTTCTATTATTACTTTTATATCTTTTTGTCTAAGTTTTGTAGCTAATTCTAAGCTTTCTATTTCTGTAGACATTGGTATTATTAGGAGTTCATATAGTGATTTTGTATTTTCTTTTTCTAGTAATTCACATATGGGTACTAGGCCGAATGATATTCCTACGGCTGGATAAGGATTTCCATCATCTATAAAGTTGGTAATGATATTGTCATATCTTCCTCCTCCTCCTAGAGCACATGTTAATCTTTTTTCTTTATCGAATACTTCCCATACTACTCCTGTATATATTTCTAGACCTCTTGCTAAGTATGGAGTGAATTTTACATATTCTTCTAGGGATAGTGAAGTGATATAGTTAAATAGTTGTTTTATTTCTTTTTTTCCTTCTATGAAGTTATTATTATTTATTTCTAATTCATCTAAAGTATTTATATTACATTTGAATAGATTAAATAATTTATCTATACTTTCTTTATTTATATTATAATCTTTTAATTCTTCTCTTACTCCATCTTCTCCTATTTTAGCTAATTTATCTACTGATAGTACTACTTTGTTTACATCACTACTTTTTATACCTGTACTTAGTATTAAGCCTTCTAGTAGCTTTCTATTATTTATTTCTATATAGACATTAAGTCCTAATTTTTGGTAGCAGGTTATGGTCATTTCAAGCATTTCGGCTTCAATAAAAGCTCCTTCTATTCCACAGACATCAACATCACATTGATAAAATTCTCTTGCTCTTCCTTTTTTTACTGGTCCATCTCTGAATACTTTTCCTACTTCATATCTTTTTAAGGGAAGAGTTATTTCTTTACCAGCATTCATGCTTATTACTTTGGAAAAGGGTATGGTTAAGTCATATCTTAAACCTAGAGTTCTATCTCCTTGATCTTTTAAGGTATATACTTCTTTTAGGATTTCACTTCCACCAGAATATTTTGATGCTAAGAGATCGTAGTAGCAGAGTATACTTGTATCTAGTGGTAAATATCCGTAATTTTCAAATGTACTAGTTAGGGTATTTACTACTTTTCTTCTTATTATTTCTTTATTTGGTAAGTTGTCTATTGTTCCTTTTACATTCATTAATTTCATTTTATCATCCCACTATCTTTTTTTGATAATTCTTTTAGATCTTTTATTGATCGGTATTTACATTTTTTTCCGCTATCGGAGAACTTGATTGGTATTCCTCCTTTTTTATACCAGTATTCTAAATTAGGCATAAAATCATCTACTAGGATGTTGTTTATTGGGTTTACATAATCTGCTTTGTTTATTTCTTTTGGTACTGGTATTACTTCTATTTGGGGTAATACTTTTTGAAAGTAGTTCTTTTTAGCTATTTCTTCTGATTTTGATATTACATGAGTTAAGATACTGATATCATAGCTTTGCATTAAATCTTTTATTTTGGCTATGGAATTATCTATTTCTCCTGCTTCATTTATTAATTTTTCCCAACATAAGTTTTGATAAAAAGATCTTACTTCTTCTTCTGTTTTGATATTTTTTTCTTTTATTATTTTACTTCCTGCATTTATTGTATCTAGTATTACACCATCACAATCTAAATATAATTTTTCCATTATATCTCACCTTTTAATTTAAGCCTATTTTTATTTCTTCTGCTCCGCTATAGAATGCTACTATTTTTTCACTTTCTACTTTTATAACGGTAGGACTTGTTACTTTTAAATCTTTTATGTCTTCTACTATTCCTGATGGTTCTCCTACAAAATTGCTATTAAAATCATCATGAGTATCTACTCTATATACTTTTTCATTTATACTTGATATTATACTGGATATACTGCTATCTTCTTTTTCTTTATCATAGTAATATACATAGTATTCTTCTTCTTGTTGTTTTAGACTATCACTAGCTAATATTTTATTGGTAATAGTACTTTCTTCATTACTGGTACTGGTATTATTCTTTAAGTCTTTAGTAATGAATATACTAGTTAAAAAGTATAGTATTATACAAAATACGGTAATTGTTATTAATATAATTATAAATGTTTTTGGCCTTACGGTATTTATTTCTTTCTTTTTTAATTGTACTTCTTTGACATTTTTTCCTTCTCTTTTTGCTTGCTTTCTTTTTAATTCTCTTCCCATTTTAACACTTCCTTCATTTAATTATTATAATATATTTTTTTTTACTTGTAAATGATTAATAAAAGACATTCTTTAAATATAGTCCTTCACTATTAGCGGTTTTTCCTGCTGATGTTCGGTCTTCTTTTTTTAGGATATCTATTATTTCTTCACTTTTTATTTTTCCTTCTCCTACCATAATTAGGGTTCCGACCATATTTCTTACCATATATCTTAAGAATCCTGTTCCTACAAATACTAGAATTATTTTATTTATGTCTTTAGAATCTCTTATTAGATTGGTTTGAGATATTGTTCTTATGTAGTCTTCTTTTTCTTCATCTGCTTTGGTAAATGATTTGAAATTATGTGTTCCTTCTAGATATTTCATTGCTCTTTCCATTTCAACTACATCTAATTTTTTATTATATTGATAGACATAGTTTCTTTCTAATGGATTATATTCTCCCATATTTAGTATATAGATGTATTCTTTTCCTATTGCAGAGAATCTAGCATGGAAGGTATCTGCTACTTCTTCTATTTTTCTTATGAAGATGTCCTCTGGTAGGAGGCTATTTAATCCTTTATATAATTTTTCTAGGGGGATACTTTTTTCTAAATCGAAATGGGCTTTTTGATTGATGGCATGGACTCCTCTATCTGTTCTTCCTGAGGCGTGTACATCTATTTTTTTGCCTCCTCCTATTTCTTTTAGGGCTTCTTCTAATTCTTTTTGGACGGTTCTTAATTTTGGCTGTTTTTGATAACCTGAAAAGTTTGTTCCGTCATAACTTATTGTCATTAAATATCTCATTTTTTCCTCCTACTAATAGAATATTACTGCTATTAATATTATTATATTTAATACTAGTAATAGGCTATCTTTTGTTTTCCATTTATTGGTTCTTAAATTTGTTTTGGATTTTCCATAGTTATATAGTCTTAGATCCATTATGTCCGCTAATGATTCTGATTTTTTTAGGGATAATATGAACATTGGAATGAATACTCCTACTAGGGATTTTATTTTTATTTTGAGATTTTTACTTTCGAAGTCTATTCCTCTTAATTTTTGAGCTTTTATTATTCTATCTGATTCTATTGTAAGTGATGGTATATATCTTATTGTTAAGGTTATTATCATGGCTATGTCATTTACTGGTATTCTTTTTCTAAATATTTTTAATATTTTTTCTATGGCGTATGTTATTTCACTAGTTGATGTTGTATATGTGAGAGTACTGCTATAGATAATTATGAATATTAATTTATATAGATCATATATTATTGTATTTAGGTTTGTATAAAATATTATATCTATGATAAAGATAAATATTAGGAATATTTTTATGCTATATATATTTTTTAAATGGTTTTTTATTTCTATTTTACTATATATTATTGTTAATGTTAGGTAAATGGTTAATATTATTATGTCTATGTAACTGTCTATAAAGAAGATACCTATGATCATTATTAATAAAGATATTATTTTAAATATGGGATTTAGTTTATGTATAAGTGAATTTCTATTGTAGTATTTTCCGAATGTTATATTAGTTAGCATTTCTATATATATCTTTCATTAATTCTTTTATATCAAATGTCATACTTAAATTAATGTTTTTCTTTTTGCTAGTAGTAGTTATGAAGTCTACTATTGGGGGAATAGAAATTCCTGATTTTTTTACTTTATCCATATTGGTTAATAATTCTTTATTATTTCCTTTACTTATTATTTTTCCGTTTTTTAATATGATATAGTTATCTGTTACTTTAAGAGTGAATTCTATATTGCTTGTAAATATTATTATAGTTTTATGATAATTATTTTTTAATTTTTTTAATAGTTTTATTAGGTATTCTTCATTTTTATTATCTAGATATATTGTTGGATCATCTATTATTATTACTTTGGGGTTTAGGGCTAATGTGGTGGCTAAGGAAAGGAGATGTTTTTCTCCACTAGATAGTTCGAAAGGGTTTTTATCTAGATATGTTATATCTAATCCTACTATCTTTAGGGAGTCTTTTATTCTTTTATCTAGGATATTTGTTTTATAGTTATATTTGTTTAGTCCAAAGGATAATTCTTCTTTTACACTACTAAAGATAAATGATTCTTCGGGATTTTCAAATATATATCCTAAATCTCTTCCTATATAGTCATTTGTATAATTACCACTATAATCTTTTATTAAGCCCGCTAGAATATAGCTTAGGAGTGTTTTTCCTTCTCCTGATGATGATATGATAGTAGTTATTTTTTCTTCTTCAAATTGGTAACTTATATTTTTTATTTTATCTTGATATGATATTTTGTTTAATTCTATGGCCATAGTTTATTTATTACCTCCCCACTGGTGAAATAGACTTTATCTAGTAAGTTATATAATTTTAAGTTATGTGATAGTTTTACTATAAAGGGTAAGGAAAAGCCTAATTTTTCTAGTTTTTCGTCTTCATATATTTTTTCTTTACTTTCATGAAAGATTATTTTTCCTTTATCTAGTACTATAATGTTATCTGATAGTAGGGTATCTTCTAAATTATGGGTTATTAATATGATAGTTAATTGGTATTCTTTTTGGTATTCTTTTAATATATTTAATACTAATTTTTTATCGCTTGAATTTAATTTTTGAATTGACTCATCTAGTAGGAGTATTTTGGGACAGTGTATAATTGAAGAGGCTATCATTACTTTTTCTTTTTCACTATTTGTTAATTGTTCTGGAGTTTTATCTAGTACTTCTTCTAATTTGAATTTGGCTGCTATTTTGTTTATACTTGTTATCATTTCTTTTTTGGAATATTCTAAGTTTTCTAGGGTAAAGGCTAGATCATCTCTTACTGTTTCTCCTATAAAATGGGTATTGGCATCACTTAAGCATACAGAGAATATTCTTCTTATTTTTTTTAGGTAGAATTCGTTTAATAGATAGCCGTCTATTGCTATATATCCTTCATAGTTATATAATCCTATTAATATTTTGGCTAAGGTACTTTTTCCTGAACCGTTTGTTCCTATAATGGTAGTGAATGTTCCTTTTTTTATTTCTAAGTTTATTTTTTTGAAAAGATAATCTTCATTATTATATTTGAATGACATATTAACTATTTTTATTATATTTTCCATAGTACTTCCCTCTTTTCTTATTATATATTAAATGAGTTTAAAATACAAGGTAGGTAAAAGAAAAAAGCACTTTGTGCTTAATTTTCTTTTAGGTATTTTACCATTATATCATCTAAATTGGTTTTTGATATTGGTATAGTGATATTATCTATACCTTCATCTTTATAATTGTTAATTGAAGCTATTACTATTTGGAGTTTATAACCCGCTATTAAAGAGAATTTTCCTATAGTTATTTTGAAATTGTCTATATCATAGTTTTCTATTCCATCTATTGTATCTGATAATATTATTAAATCAAAAGTTTTATTACTGTTTAATAATTCATTTAATTCATTAATACTGCTAGCGGTATCTATATCTACATTATATGGTCTTAATAGTGTTACCATTTTACTTATATCATTGTAATTATTTAGTGCTACTAGGACTCTTTTATTATGGGCATTAAAATATGTTATTTCTTCTTCTAATGGAACATTTATATCACATATTTTTTGAAATAGTGAGAAGTCAAATATTATTTTATTGTTTTCTTTTTTTACAAAGTAACTTCCTTTTCCTAGACTAACTAATTTTTCGTATATTTCATATTCTATTGATTTTGTTTCTATTTGGTATCTACCTTTTTTCTCTTTTAGGTTTATACTTGTATATTTGTAATCTACATTTATAGTAAATCTTATTTTACATTTACTGCGTACTGTCATACTTGAAATATTAATATCTAAACTATAGTTATCAAAGTATTTATCTATAAAGTCTATTAGGTAGGAGATTATCTGCTGTAAATTTGAGTCATCTCCATATAGTATTTTGGGCAATTTATTATTTATTGTATATGTTGCTTCAATTTTTTTACTGGTTGTAATATTTTTTATACTGTTTATTAAATTATCTGTTTGGTATTTTTTCTTTTCTATTTTGAAATCTCTATTTTTTATTCTTGTTAAATCTATTATTTTATTTACTTGATCTATTAAGCTTAAGGTTCTACTACTTATTTCTTTTATATCTTTTTTAGTTATTTCTTTATTATTATAATTGGCTATCTCCATAAGGGGATTTTTTATATCTATAGCTAAATTATTTATTACACTGCTTACACTTTCATTTTGTCTTTCTAGTAATTCTTTAGTATAGTTTAATTCTTTTATTACTTTTATATCTGGATTTTCTATTGTGAAATACATTATGTATATTAGTATTGATATTGAGAAATTTATTAGTAGTAAACTTGGAAATATTCTTTGTATTAATATTACTATGGCTAGTATTATGATTAGGAAATACATTGGATAATATTTTTTGTTTTTTAATTCTTTTCTACCTGCTATTATGGATATTATCATAGCTATAAAGCATAGTATACATAGTATATATATTATATCTGTTCCTAATCCGCTTGGTAGGAAAAGTCCATTACTTTCTTTGATATTTATTGGTAGTATTAGGATTATAATAGTACAGATGGTTACTATAAATACAGATAGTAGTGTTTCTTTTTGATAATTATTATAATCTTTTTTATTTAGTTTTAGGGTTATTACTAGAGTATATAGGGTGAATAAATAGATCCATACTAGGAAACTTATAAATAGTAATTTTAAGGAAAATAGATATAGACTAGAGTTTATTGATATATTATTTTGTACTAGGATAAATGAATATAATTCAGTTAGCCCTGATATTACTGTTGTTGTTATAATACCGTAATATATTTTATTTTCTACTTCTTTAAAATTTGATTTTGTGTTATATATTATGAATAGGATTATTGAAAAAATTAATCCTGCTATGGTGAAACATATACTATACATAATTTACCTCCTACTTTTTATTTAATTATAATACATTTTGTAAGAAAAAAAAAGACTATTTTAAAATATTTTAAATAAACTACCTAATATGATATTAGGTAGTTTACTTGTTATTTTTCTAAAATCTTTGTTTTTCCTTTTCTTCTTGTAACTAGATTACCGTTTATGGTGTAAATACTATCATCAAAAATATTTTCTCTTTCTAATTTTTTGAAATCTACTTTTTTATTTACTTCAGTTAATGGTATTTCACTAGTTTTTATATAATACTTAGGTACATAAAGTTCTTTTAATTTTGTATAAATCATTTCATTTAATTCTTGTATAGTATTCTCTATCTTACTATCATCATTAAAAATTATATGGCAAATAGGTACTTCTCTTTCAATGGAATCTTCCATTTTTACAACGCAGCAGTCAAATACATTGGTGTGCGTTTTTATAATTTCTTCAATAGCAGATAACCATACTTTATCTCCGCTTCTAGTTATCATTCTTTTGGCTCTTCCGCAATGATAGATTCTTCCGTCTTTATCCATATAGCCGTAATCACTGGTATGAAGCCATACTCTATTATCGCTATGTTTTTTTAAGACTGCTGCAGATCCCTCTTTATTTTGATAATAACCTTCCATGACAGTTGGACCTGATATACATATTTCTCCAATGTTTCCCTTACCAAATGGGATCTCATTATTATCTTCATCAAAGATACTAACAAAGACATTGATAAATGGTATTCCTATACTACCTAGTGCATAAGCGTTATCTTTGGCATAAGTAGCTGCTGCTGTACATTCACTTTCTCCATAACCTTGATGAACAGTGGCAAAGCCTCCATTATTTTTTATATAGTTATTAGTAGTTTCTTCTTCAGCAATGGTTAATTTATCACCTCCAGAAATGGGAGCAGTAATAAATGATGTATCTTTAATAATTCCACTACTTACCATTTCTTTGAATAGGATTGGTCCTGATAAAAAGATATTTGGTTTATGTTTATTTAGTAAGTATGGGTATTCTTTTGGGGTAAAAAATGGTATTAGAGTTACTGATACTCCACAGCACATTAGTGAATAAGTGGCATTGAAGTAGTAGGCAACTGATGGTGGCAGAATACTCATGGAGCTTTTCCCTTTGTCAAAGCCGAAATCACCAAGTTTAAATCCGTAGGCACTACTATTTAGGTTGGTATTAGTAAGGGGTACTCCTTTGGCATTACCGGTAGTTCCTCCTGTATATACAATTACTGAAATATCACTTCCTGTTGTTTTTGGTCTATTTAGTAGTCTACCTCCTCTTACTTCTTTTAACCATTCTGTATAAGAGATAACTCTTTTATCTTGTTTATATTTCATATTATTTTTTGCTTCTTCTTTCATATTAGCAAGCATTTTATCTATTTCTTTTTTTATTAATTTAATATTATTTGAGTTAGTTTTATCTTTGACATTATCTATTAACATATTTACTTTTTGTATAGATGATAGGCTTGCAAATAAATCTATACAAATTACTTTTTCTAAGGTATCTACTCCTTTTATTCCTTTACTTACTTTTTCTAGTATTAGTGGTACATCAGTTACAAATAGGTATTGAGACTTTGTTTTAGTTAAAATATCATTAATTCTATCTTCTGCTTCATCAAATTTTATTAAGTTACATACTGCTCCTATTTGTGATAAAGCAAGCCACATAAAGATAATATCTGGATTATTAAGCATCATAAATGATATTATATCGCCTTTTTTTATACCCATTTTATTAAATCTTTTTATATAGTTTTCTACTTCGTTTATTACATCTTCCCTACTGTATTTTTTTCCTAAGTATTCTATCATTTTTATGTTACCGTAGTTTTTAGTAACATTTAGAAAATAGTCGTATGTATTCATATTTGTATCTAGAAATGCTTTTTTCTCATCATTATATGTGCTAATATCTATATTATAGTATTTTAGCCATGGTTTTATGTCAGTGGCAAGACCCTCTATTTGTTTTTCTTTATCTATAGTATATTTTCCCTTTTCTATATTTATCACTACAATTCACCTCTCAAAAAGTATTTATATTATATCTATATTTGATTAAATTGTCAAATTGTCCTATATTTTTTTATGTAAAGTCTTGTTATTTTTTATAAATATTTATTTTTTTGTGATAGAATATAAGAAGAGGTGTTTTTATATGGGAAACAATACTAAAGTTATTATGGTTGATAATAAGATTAAAGAATTGATGTGTGAATTTTATAAGGATATGAAGAGAGATAAGACTCCTCCTTATGCTTTGTTTCAAGCTGATACTGGAGATACTGTTGTTACTCTTTATTCTTCTGGGAAAGCAATGTTTCAAGGTGTGGCAGCGGATATTGAGGCTGGTATGTGGGAGAGTATTAAAAAGGATGATAGTATTATTGAGGATTTTTCTGATGAGGGATCAAGACCTAGTAAGGAGAAAGTGGAAACTTCTATTGAGATAAATATTTCTTCTATTGGTTCTGATGAGGTTGGTACGGGGGATTATTATGGTCCTATTGTGGTTACTGCTTCATATGTGAGTAAGGATGATATTGCCTTTTTAACGGATCTTGGTGTTCGTGATTCTAAAAAGATTTCTGATGAACAGATACTTAAGATAGTTCCTAAAATTGTTAAGAGAATTCCTTATAAATCTATAATGTTATCTAATAAAGATTATAATGATAATTATGGTAGTAATATGAATCTAAATAAGATAAAAGCTGTTCTTCATAATAAGGTTTTATCACAAATGGTTAATGAGGGTAATTATGTTTTTGATTATGTTGTTATTGATCAGTTTGAACCTGAGAAGAGTTATTATAATCATTTATCTGAAGTGGTTAATCCTTTGAAAGGTATTACTTTTATTACTAAAGCTGAGGATAAGTGTTTATCAGTAGCGGTTTCTTCTTTGATTAGTAGATATATTTTTATCAAGGAAATGGATAAACTTGGGGATAAGTATGGGATGTTTTTACCTAAAGGAGCTAATTATTATGTAGAGGATATTGGTATTAAGCTGGTACAAAAATATGGAGAAAGTGTTTTACATGATGTTGCTAAACTTAATTTTGCTAATACTGGTAGAATATTAAAAGAAGTAAGAAAATAGTGATTCTTACTTCTTTTTGTTTTTATTAGTAGTATTTTTCTTTGCAATATTATTGTTTTCTTTCTTTGGTACTATTTCTTTTTTTAATTCTACTTCTGCTACTTGTTCTTCATCTTTTTTAAATATTAGATATAATAGTCCAAGTACTACTAATATTATTAATATTATTATAACTATTTTTTCTGCTGTATTAGAGCTATCTTCACTTGCTGTTAATATTTCTTTTTTCTCTGTTTCTTTATCTATGTTTATTTTGTATTCTCTAGTACTTCCATCTTCTGCTGTTACAGTAATTGTTACTACATTATCACCTTTTTTGAATTTTTCATTACCAGTTATTTCAACTCTGGAATTGCTATCTTCTGGAATAGCTTTAATATCTAATGAAGTTACTGTACTTTTTACTTTTATATTGTATTCTAATGTTTCTTTATCAAATGTTATATCATGTCCACTTATTTCTAATAGTTTTAGATAATTATTTGATGAATACTTGTAATAAGTAAGTGGTGTTACAACTGGTTTATTTTCTTTTATAATGTATACTGTATATACTTTTGTAGTTTTATCTTCTGCTGTTACTATGATATTAGCAGTTGTTTTGTCTTCGTTTAGAGTATATTCGTAAAGACCTGTTACACTACTTTTTACATCTTGTAATTCTCCTGATAGTATTACTTTTTCAGTATTATATGGTACAGTAAGATTATATACGGTTATATCTTTATCAAATGCTATATCAAATGTACCTATATTTGATTTTAAGGACTTTAGATTTGCATTTGAACTAGTATTTTTTATTATTGTTATGTCTTTTGTTATTTTATTTATTTCTTCGATTGAATCTACTGTATCTTTACTTATTTCACCAGTAAGTGATATAGTTTCTGTTCCTTTTTCTATAGCAGTAAAGGTAAAAGTTAGTACTTCTTCGTTTGAATTTATGTTCTTTCCTACCGCTGATAACTTATTATCTTTGTAATCTCCTATTAATTTATTATTAAATGAAATATTAGTTAATTTTAGTAGGTTGTTACTAGTGGCTACTACGGCATTAATACCGTTAATGTAATCATCTATGTTACTAGAGGATACTAATAATTTTAATTCAAAGGAATCTCCTACTACTATTTCACTTGGTACTTCACCGAAAATTAATGATAAATTGGTGTTTTCTACAGTTTGATTATTTAATTTATTTAATTTGTTATTTAGGTCTACTATATCATTAAAATCTATTTTTCCTTTTTCTTCATCTTCTTTACTTACTGTATCTACTGAAAGTACTTTATTTTCTTCTAGATAATCTTTAATGGTAGCTTTTATATCTTCACTACTGAATTTATTATCATTAGTATTATCTCCTAGTACTACTCCTGTATAGGTATATGTTCCTATATTTTCTTTAGTAAATTCTAATTTGTAATTATTTTTTATTTCTCTTTCTAATACTTCTTCATCAGTTAAATCTAGTTCTTGATTTTCTTCATCAAATATTTTTAATTCTAGTTTATTATTTTCTAGCAATTCGACTATTTCTTTTATTTTGATTATTTCTTCATTATCATTATAATTTATAGCTTCTTCATATAAAAGACCGCTATCGAATTTTAAATTATATATATCTGATAATTCTTTGTCAATATCATAATAATTTATACTTCCTTTGTAAGTATAAGTAATAGTATTTTTTATTTCTTCATCTTCTTTTAATTCATGAACAGTAATTGTATCTATCGTATTGTATGTTCCACTTGCTAATGTACTGGTATCTGTGGTAGTTCCCTCTATTACTAGTTGTGTTAATCCACTACCAGTTCCTTTATATATTTCTTGTTCATCTTGCATTACTTTATAATTACTATTTGGAGATAATTCTCCTGGCATTATTATCAAGCTTTGAGTATATTTTTTCTTTTGATCAACATTATATTGTCCTGTTGAAATAGTACTAAGGGTTTCTGATATTGGCTGTATTTCTCCGCTATTTAGACTGCCAACTAAACCACTTTTTACTGTATCTACTACATTTGATATATTATTATTGTATACGACTTTATCGCCGTCTTTTACTATAATTTCAACAGTAAATACTCCGTTATATAAGTAAGATATAGGTTCTAATTCACATTTTGTTTTAGTGTTATTTAATTCTTCTCCTGTTTTTGTAACAGTATCTAATTCTTTTTTTTCTTTTTCACCATTTAAGTAGGTAAAACTGGTATTTAATTCTACTGAATATTCTTTTTCTTCTTCATAAGCATCATCTAGACTTATATATGAAAATTCATATTTTTCAATATAACCTAGTTCTTCATTAGTTATATGTTTTAGATTTATGTTTAATGGTTTTGTTGCTATTTCTTCTGCTAAAACTGTAACTACTGAAGAAAGCTGTGAGAATATCATAGTAAGCACTAAAAATATTTTACTAATTTTTTTTATATTCTTCATAATTATCATCCTTTCTTTTTTATATTTCTATACCTTACCCCCGAATAAACGCCGAGGCAAATGATAAGTCTTTATATTCCCTACCATTTCCAAAATAATTATAGCATATAATGCGACTTTTTTTTTATACTTTACACTTTTTTGACATTTTTTTGCTTTTTTATTGTTTTTTATTCCAATAATTGCCAAATATATGATAAATTCTATGTTTTTTAGAATGGTTTTTCTTGACTTAGAATATGATTAATTATATAATATTATTGCTTAGCAGCAAGTGCTATGCTTTTGTAATGTGTCATTTATAAGTAACTACTGCTGCATAGTGAAAGTATAATAAAGACACCCTATAAGAGAATAGTATACTTCTGTAAGAGAAGGAGGAATTAGAATGGCTAGATATACAGGCCCAAATAACAAAAAAGCAAGAAGAGTATCATTCTCAATACTTGAAAATGGTAAAGATATTGCTAAAAGACCTTATGGTCCGGGACAACATGGAAAGGATAGGAAAAGAAAACCATCAAACTACTCTATTCAGTTAAATGAAAAACAGAAAGTTAGATTTATGTATGGTATTTCTGAGAAACAATTTAAAAAGTTAGTTAATGATTCTGCTAAAATGAAAGGTGTACATGGTGAGAACTTGCTTATTTTATTAGAAAGTAGATTAGATAATCTTGTTTATAGAATTGGATTTGCTACTACTAGAAGAGGGGCAAGACAACTTGTTAATCATGGTCATATTACTGTTAATGGTAAGAAAGTTGATATTCCGTCATATAGAGTTAAACCTGGTGATGTAATTGCTATTAAGGATAATTCTAGTGATCATAAAGGAATTGAATTAGCTCTTGCTAATAAGATTAAAAGACCTGATTTCATTAACTATGACGAAAATAAAAGAATTGGTACTTATGTTAGATATCCTGAAAGAAGCGAATTAAATGCTGAAATTAATGAGTCATTGATCGTTGAATTCTATAGTAGAGTATAATTTATTACTCTACTTTTTTATGTGATGATTAGTTTGTATTTTTATCTATTTACTTGTTTTGAGCAAATATATATTATACAATTTTATTAGGAAATACTATAACTGTTGAGTACTTGCCAACTTCTAAGGAGGGAGGCTTGATATTATGGAGAAAAAAGATTTGCTGATCTCATTTCTAATACTAATTATCATTTTATTGATAGTGCATTAATGATTTTATGTATAAAAAAATAGTACTCAATCTGTATTAGATTAAGTACTTTACACTTTTATGGGGTAATTACTCAACTCGACTAAGTTAAGTATTTCCCTTTTTTATTTTATGCAAGTTTTATTAAGATATTCATAATATCATAAAAACGACTTTTACAAATCGCTTTTTATTACTACTCGATAAGCTCGAGTAAAATTCAATCTGGTGGCTCCAGCGGGAATTGAACCAGCGACACAAGGATTTTCAGTCCTCTGCTCTACCGACTGAGCTATGAAGCCAAAAATAAATGGCGGTTCCGACGGGAGTTGAACCCGCGATCTTCTGCGTGACAGGCAGACGTGATAACCACTACACCACGGAACCATGGTTGCGGGAGCTGGATTTGAACCAACGACCTTTGGGTTATGAGCCCAACGAGCTACCGAGCTGCTCCATCCCGCGATAAATAAATTTTAAAAATATGGCGGAGGAAAAGGGATTCGAACCCCTGCGCCACTTTCGCGACCTCCTGGTTTTCAAGACCAGTCCCTTCAACCAGACTTGGGTATTCCTCCAATAGATTGGTGCCTGAGGTCGGACTTGAACCGACACGAGGGTTAAATCTCGCAGGATTTTAAGTCCTGTG
>CAYYXX010000007.1:0-31771 GCA_964475905.1 uncultured Clostridium sp.
CTTGAGACATTTTCGCAAGTCACTACTTAAGACATTATCACAAATTAATCATAATCAGTAACTTTACAACTATTAGACACTTGCAATAAAGCTATAAATATGCTATAATTTTCTCATGATACGGAGGTATAAATGAAAAAAAATATATTAATAATAATCTTAACTTTTTTTTCAGTAATATTATGTATATTCTTTATTCAAGAAACATATGCAAAATACTTAACCTCTACTACTGAAGAGACTCTACTAAAGATAGCTAGATGGCGTATTCTTGTAAATAATAATGATATAAGAGATAACAAGACGGCAAATGCCTCTATTACTCCAGTATTTGATAAGAATGACAATATAGCCGAAAATATAATAGCTCCAACTAGTACTGGATACTTTGATTTAATAATAGATGCTAGTGAAGCAGATGTTTCTTTTACTTATCAAATAGAAATAACCCCAAACGAAGATAGTCCTGTAAAGGACTTAGTAGCAGAAGCCTACTCTATAAATAGTGGAGAAAAAATCTATTTAACTGAAGAGAATAAAATAATAACGCAAAATATTATGCAAACAGATAGTAGCAAAACTGCTACTATCAGGGTCTATATAAAATGGGAAGATGGGGAAAATGCTACTATGAATAATGAAGAGGATACTGGAGCAACTAAAAGTACTACACCAGCTAAATTAGATATTAAATTAAAATTTACTCAATTAGCATAAATCACTATCATAAATTGATAGTGATTTTATTCTTCCACAATCTGACTAGCAGATATTCTAATTTTTAAACTAATACTCGCTTCATCAGGATGATCTTCATGAAAAGTATAAGCCCGTCTTCCCCAATAAGTATCTTCTTCATCATTACCTGATTCATAAGGCCAACTAAAAGAAACAAGAAACTTTCCAGAGCCACCTAAGGGATCAATAGTCTGTTTATCAACTGAAAGATTAATCTTAAAAGGATAAGAAGTTGTAAGCATATTTAAAACACTAGTGCTATTACTAGAGGGATCTAAAAATAAATCATCTCCCATAATATGTGCTTCAATAACTTCAAATCTTATACTAGCAGGAGATTCCCCGTTATTAGTAGCGGTAATCTCATTAGTAATAACTTGCATTCCCGGATAAGCTGAATCTACCTTAAAAACAATCTCTTCTTCACGCTCTCCACCAGCAATTTCAAAATCAACTTTCCAACTTTTTACATGGGCTGTCATATTATTAGAGACCTTAGTAGTATAAATGAACCAAGAAAAAGTATTTGAAGCTAGTAAAATAGCAAGAAAAAATAGTGTTCTTAACTTTATTCTTTTAAAAAACCTAAGAAATATTTTTTTTCTTTTCACTAAATCACCTACTATACTTTCTTTAATTCTCTTCTTTCATTTACTATATCAATTACTTCCATAACAACAAGAATAGAAAAAGGAACAAAAATAACAAAATAAAAACCATATGGATTATTAACAACCCTGCTAATAAGACTTAAAATCTTACTCTTATAGATAACTTTCCCCATAATCTGCTCCCCACTAATTAGAGGATCTTCAGTATCATTAGCCAGTCCTTTAGTATGAAATTTTCCCGTACTTTTATCTATCTTAATAACCTGATGGGTAACAATCTTATCTTTAAAATCGTCTTTCTCTCCTAAATATACTACATCATCACCAACTTCAATAGAAGAACTATCTACTTCCTTGGCAATAATCATATCATAAACCTCATACTTAGGAACCATACTCTCAGTAATAATAGTATACATACTAAAACCAAATAAATTAAGTTTATTATTAGATACCCTCTGAATAAAAATAATAGTAATAACTAAAACAATTATAAGGGTAGTAATAGCTTTAAATGTCATATACAAAATCCTCAAAGCTTTATTATTCTTAACTTTCTCTATCATATTAACCTCCAAAAAATATTCTTTTTCTATAATTTAATATCATTAACAACATCCAAATATTTATCCATATACTTCTTAAATATCTTCTCTATTTCCTTTTCATTAACAACTGTCTTATACTTAATAACTGTAAATTGCCTACTAATCATATCCTTTAATTTCTCTTCATCTATCTCATCATTATAATTAATTAACTTCTCAATCATATTACCAACTATTTTTTCAGACACTTCATTCTTATTAATATCTTCCCTATCATCAGAATTAATACTATTAAGAACTAAATAATCTAGTAAAAAAGACTCATCCATACACTTCTTTAAATTACTATTATCAAAATAATCTTTATTACTCTTTTCTCTCTTATTCTCATCATCAATATTCTCTTGCATATAATTCCATAATTTAACAGCATACTGAAAATTAACATTCTTAAGAATAACATTAGTCTTCTTAATAGGAGATACTACAAGAGCAATATGAAGCTTATCAATAGCTTGATAAACATTAGAATGACAAAGATCCGCTATCTGAAGTTCAAGCTTTTCAATTCTTTCATTAACATCTAAACCATCTTTCTTATTATCTGACTTCTCCTCATTATATTTAGAATTAATCTTCATCTCAATATCAATCTTTTCTTTTCCAACTCTTCCTGTAGCATTATACTCCATCATTTTATTATCTTTAATAGAAGAATTTAAAACAATATTTCTCTTCTTCCTAGCAATATAAAACTTCATATTCTGAATTAAACTATAAATAAAACGATTCTCATAAGTATTAAAACTTTCTTCTTTATTAATATTAAGTATCTTAGATGGCTTTACATCTCCAGTCTTCTTATCATAATCTTGTATTAAATTGGTATTTCTAGATAAATGCTTGATACTCTCAACAGTAACTCTACGAGCAAGTTCTATCTTAACAATATCTTCCTCATTAACAATAAACCTATTAGGATTTCTTAATATATTATCCAAATATCTAATAGTATCCTCCATCATATCTAGCCACTGATAATTACAATCTACTTTATCATAATCAGTAACTACTCTCAAACTACTATTAACATTCTCATTAAATTTATCATTTTTATCAGAATTAGATTTATCATACAAATCAAGTATTGAAAGTTCATTCATTATCTACTACCTCCTATGTCAATTTCTTCAATCTAAGTAAATATTCTGTACACTCTTTCATTTTACCTTTACCAAAAGTATCATCTAAAAACTTAACAAAACCATCAATTTCATCTCTAATATAAGAAATATTAAGCTGTTCAAATTTCCTTAAGATCTTTCTAGCTATAAAGTAATCAATGGCATCAACTTCGTCTCCACCACAAGCAACATAAACTGGGGCAAATTTCTTCATATGAGCCACAATACGATTACCAAAAGCAATTCTAAAATGCTTAATAACATAATCATCCATCTCTTCAATCTTCTTCAAAGTATCCTCAGAAATAGGATTATTCTCCATAGCCTCTCTAAATAACTTATCTAAATAACTAAAATTAATATCCTGTGCTTCAGTATCAATAGGCTCAAAAACTTGTCCTTTATCATTAATATCAAGAGGCATAGCCCTATCATAAACTTTATCAGTAACCATAAATGTAGAGTCATCATTATTAATTGTACCAATATACCATACATTAGCAGGTATCTTTAGCTTACCATCATTAATATTCTTAGGATCGGTCTTCCAAGCACTAGATACAAGTTCTACTATCCATTCATCTTTATTAGGCATTTCCAAAATGGAAAGCATTTCTGCAAAATAATACTCAACCCTAGAAATATTCATCTCATCTAAAATAACAGTATAAATATCATCAGTATAACCTGCTTGATAAAGTTCTTTCAAAACTTCTGTTTCATTAAACTTTTTAGTAAACTCATTAAAATAACCAAATAACTCTGTACGATCTCTCCAAGAGGGTTGGACAGAAGCAACACAAGAATCATGTTTCAAAAACTTTCCCCAAGCATAGGCAAGTGAAGTCTTACCAGTACCAGATATACCTTGCAGAATAACTAGTTTAGTAGAAGCTAAAGCTGAAATAAACAATCTTATCATTTCACTCTTATAATAAAGTTTTAGCTTAGAAGCTGCAAAATTCCTAAATAGTTCAACTAGTTCTTCCAAAGTAAAATTATTTCCATAATTATTAACTTTATAATCAGCATATACTTCATCAACCGCTGCTAACTTAGGAAATCTCATACCCTCACCATCAGGTACTTCTTCTTTCTTATCAAGAGAAGCTTCTTCATCATTATATGTCTCATTAACTTTATCACTAAGATTTACTACTTCATTAATTAAACTATCTTTATCTGCTGAAAGCTTCTTTGCTTTTATATACTTCTTTATCAAAGAAACAACAAATATAATTATAAGTACTACAATAGCAAGCACAAGAATAATAGCAATACCCGCTATTACCCATTCACCCGCTGTAAAATCATCTTTATAAAAATTAACTATTGAAATATAACTATTAATATCAAATAGTCCTTTAATACCTTTCCATATTCCTGTAAAAGTCTCAATAAAAAAGCCAAAAAACTGTGCTAAAAACTCATATAAAAATCTAAAAACTGTTTCCATACTACACCTACTTATCTATAATAATTAGTCTATCTTTATCAAAAACATCCTTATACATAATTTCTTTAGTAATAATATAACTAAATATTTCTAGTTTCTTATTATTAATCTCATTAACAACATAATTACGATCTATTATAACTGCTATCTTATAACCCAAACTAATTAATTCATTTATTCTATCTTTATATTCTAAATATTCATTATATTTAAAAGAAATAATAATATTCTCTCTTATACAATCACTATTAATAATCTCAATAAATCTATTAAACTTCTCTTTCTTATCAAAAAGAGATAAACAAAAGTCAGTAACATACTTCTTACTAAAATCATTAGAAATAACATTTTTAAGGATCATCATACTAAGCAAATAATACTTAATAAAATACTTCTTCTCCTTAACAATTCCCGTATTATATACTTTATTCTTAGAATACTCACTATATATTTTAGGAAACTTAATATCATAACCTATATCTATATAAAAGACATTCTTAATACTAGTCTTATTTGATATAAGTTCAAATCTAGAAGTAGTAAAACTATCAAAAAACTCAAGTTTTTTCTTTCTATTTTCTTTAATTAACTGTATGAGCTCTTTCTCATACTCCGTATCCATACCTAATGTATTTACTCTATAATCAGTAATCTCATTTACAATACTCTTTAGATCATCATAAGAATTAACATCATCAAAATAAAGCATATACTTAAATAAATAAAAAGTTATCTTAATAATTTGCCTATCATCATTACTAATAAGTTTTTTAGCCCTACTCTTCATATAAAAATTAATATTAGCTTCAGCACTCTTATACTTAACATCATAATAATTATAATATCTAGTATCAATATAAACATCTAAAAGCTTAGAAAAAACATCTTTATCAAACTTATCATCTAATATAATTTTCATATACTTAGTAATATTCTTTCTAGCAAAATTAACATAAGTATTACCAACATTACAACTCATAATAACATCTCCTAATTAGTATAACTAAAATCAATAACAGAATCACTATTAATAATAGGATAAGTATAATCTAAACTAGCATCAACCTTGTAAAACTTAACAACCTCACTTGAAATAGCATCCATATCAAAACTAATACTATTAACATAATCATACCCATCAATCTTAATCGTAGTATAATCACTAGCTTTTAAATAAGAAGAACTAGTTAAATCAAGTAATACATAATTAGGATCAAACTCCAAAGTAATATATGCCGACAAACACTTCTTCTTATTTTCATCACTAAGACTCAAATAATTATTTACATCTATTCTATCACCAACATTATAATCATCAAAAGCACTCTTAACCATATAATAATCCATAGTATTAGTAATATTAACATTCAAATAAGGACTACCTTTTTCATCATCAATAGTATAAGATAAAATAGCTTTACCAACTTTTAATACAAATCTAGCAGATATTTCTTTCTTATAAGGATAAATAGACTCTGCTAGTACCTCAATCCAAGCCGTATCTCCATCATTGAAAGTAACACTAGGAGATAACACTAAAGTAAAATAATCAGTCATCTCACTTGCATAAATAACTCCTTCTGTTTTATTAATAGAACAAGTAATATTATTAGAACAAGTATAGCTTAACTTATATCCAATATCACTCTTAGTAGAAACTAAATTATTCTTATAATTATTTAAACCAATAGTAATAGAATAATTATCAATCGCTGACCAATTATCAACCTGATAAATAGCTCTATTCATAGTAAGTTTATCACTATTAAAATAAAAGTTTTTACTAGTAAGATACATCTCCTTAATATCATTATATATATAACGCCCATAAGTAAACATCGTCGAAGACAAAATAATAACTATTACTATAAAAACATACCACTTCTTACTAAAAAATATCCCTTTAACTTTCTCTATCATTTTTTAAACTCTCTTATTATCTCATAAATCTCATATATAAAAGCAATAAGCATAGGAAATATAATAATAAATAAATATCCCCATCTAGAAGTAAATAAGTCATATAGAGTTCCAAGAGTTTCATATTCCCTAGTATTCTTTTCACTACCAATAACATATTCACTAGATAATACTACATCCCCCTCAAAAGTAATTGTACTTTCTTTATCATTAACCACTTCTACTTTTTCTACCTTACCAACCTTAATATCTACTGAAGTATCATAAGTATCATAATAAAAGACTCTATCCCCCTTATGAACATCAATATCATTCTTAATAACTAGTAAACTACCCTTATCACAATCTAAATTCTTACCATCTTTCTTAGTAATAAGAGAATACCCATTAAGAACTGCAACATTAAAATCATTATATGAAAGTAAAGCAAATGTAGTAAAAAGCGTAATAATAAAGTAAACAATTATAAAAATATTAATAACTACTTTCCTCATACTACCACCATTATAAGTATAACATACTTTTTTTAATAAATAAACATAAAATAAATTTATTACTACAAAATTAGGTATATATAATAACAAATAATAACTAGTATGAGTAAAATATATTAGATATCAAAGAGGAGGTATATATATGTATTATTACGGTGGATATTCAGGAGGATACAATACTAATAGTAGTTGCGGATGTTCTAATACTATGAATTATTCTTATCCAAGTTACTCATATCCAACATATGGATATAGTAACTATGGTTATGGAAATAGTGCTGCTATTGTATTAGTATTATTCATTCTATTAGTAATCATAATTGGTACTAGAATATCAGCATAATAAAATATATTATGCTCAAAAGACTGAAAAAATTTCAGTCTTTTAATCTATATAAGCAATATCTTTAAAATTACTCTTTATAAACTCTTAATTCTGGTCCAAAATTCCCAGCTACATCACCACCTTGTGTAGTCATATAATCATACCTAGCACTAGATGATCCCTCTGTAGTATAACGAACCCAGTCATCACCAGTATCTTTTTCATATTCACTATAAACATTTGTACCTGCATTATTATAATATCTATACACCATAATTTTCCAGTCACTTTTTCCATCTCTATATTTATCACCATTATTATCAAAAACATACCATTTGTAACATTCATATCCCGGTCTTGATCCAGTGCATTTTACAGTACACTCTTGATATTCTGTACTATCATATCTAATATTAACATAATTATAAGTCTCGTTACAATATGGTTCTGCCGCTCTATTAATACAACAAGTATTTTTTTCAACTGTAACTGAATACGTATTACCACCAGATTTATAAAAATAATTATTTGTTGCTGGATCTTGATATAACTGAGCAAAAGGAGCATATGGTTTTAATGTATCTACATTAGTAGTACACTCTTTTTCAGTTTTATTACCGCCTTTATCCGTAGCTACTACTTTAATCATATTAGTCTTAGCATTACTTATGCTATATCTATTACTATTAGAGGTAATTATTTGTTTTTCAGTATCCCAATCATTCGTAGTATACTTACCATCACTACCTTTTGCTAAAGAATAATTATAATAATAAATTTCATCTAAATCATTTTCATTATCAGTTATTGTTACATCTACTTGACCTTTTCCCCTTTCATTAGTCCATACATTTACCGTAGAACAACTAATAGCAGGAGCAGTCCCAACTGGTCCTATTTCAGCTGAAATAGGAATAATAATATCATAGTCTTTACCTGAATAAATATTCTTACCACTTATTTTAAAATATATATTATCTTTATTGGTAGTATTACCATTAACACTACTTGTAAGTGTAATATCAGATAGACTACTATCAATATTTCTCTCATATAAAGTATTATCTTTACTATAACTTAATTTATTATTATCTACCTTTAGACTATATTGACCATTACTAGATGATATAGTACAAGTATTATTACTACAACTAATATTAGTAATTCTAGAGTTTTCTTTTTCTATTAACTCTTTTACTTCACTTATTATTAAAGCACTATCAGTAGATACTATAGTATCTTTATAATTATCTTCTGATACACTTACTAGTTTTGTAGTTATTTCTATTAGAAAGAAAGCTATACCAAAGGCTATTACAGCTCCTAGTATTATTTCAATGGTTAAGTATCCTTTTCTATTTAATTTCATATCACTATCCCCTATCTCTATAATATAATTATATAATAACCCAAAAATTATTTCAATAAAAATATTTATTTTATTTAAAATAATTTAAAAAGAAAAAATATGCTATTATAGCATACTTATTTCCAATTAATATATATAGTTAATGTTTTAGACTTATGTCCTACTTTATCAACTAAATATACTTCACTTTTTACAGTATTACTCATACAACTAGTACAATACTTAGTACTACTATTAGTACATTTTCTAGAGCAAGAGTTACCACTTGCATTATAATCTGTAACATAATAATAATCTTCCCCACTAATTCCAGTTATTTTCTTTGCTTCAAACATATCACCATCATATTCTTTTATATAATCACCAAACCAATCTTCACCTAAATAATAATATATAAGAGTAGCTTTAGAACTGGTATTATTTCTATACACATTAATAGTACAAGATTGTTCGGTAGTAGCATTCCTTTTAATATTAGCAATATTACAATTAGGATATCCTCCACTATATTTATAACAGCAGTCAGTTTCTATATTACTAATATTAGTCATCTCAGATAAATCCCAACTACCATCCTTATTTTTAAGCAAAGACACAAGTGGCGTATTAGGAGTAGCAATATCTAAATTAGTATAACAATATACAACACCATCAGTTCCCGTTGGACTACTCCACTCAGGCATCTGATTTGAAGATATGTGTCCAGCTTTATCCATAGCATACACCCTAATCATATTAGTTTTAGCATCTGTTACATAGAATGTACTCTTAATAGAAGTATAAGTAATAGGTTCAAAATATCCCTTATTATAATAAATAGTATCTAGATCTCCATCATCATCTGTAACACTAATACGAACACTACCATTAGTACTACTCCAAGCATAAGAATCATCTGGAAAAACATTATTACAACTAATTATAGGTACACTATAAGTCCATATTGCATATAAAGTCATATTAGATTTCAAAGTAATAGAATTACCACCACTATAAGTAGTACCATTACCATCTTTATTAGTATTCCAACTAACAAATTTATAACCAGCCTTAGTAGGAATAGTACTAGTTACTGTTACTGAAGAACCAACATTAACCTTTTGACTAGCAATGCTAGTACCACCTTGAGTATCATATTTCAAAGTATAAGAACCAATTTTAGTAATAGGATAATAAACACCATCACTTTGGATATTCTTACTAGTACTTATATCCCATTCACTACTAGTAGCGGTACTATTCTTATTCCATCCAACAATGTCATAACCCTCTTTCTTAATACGAGGAGATATAATACTGCAAGCTTCATTTTTATTTGCTATACATAATTTATCTATATCTTCTACTTTATCATCAATAGTATCAGCATTTCCTTTTTTAAAAGTAATCTTATATATAGAAAACTCACTACTATTATCATTACAATTACCTGTCTTATCACAAGTTTCCGCATCCACTATTAAATTACCCGAATTACTATAAGTCAAAGTAATATCTTCTTCACTAGTCAAATACCATGTATTCTCCTTAATCTTTGTAACACTAGTATTACAATCTTTTTTATCACTATTACACTCATAAACATTAATATTACCGCTATCCGCTGATAAACTAGATCTAAAATAATATTTTGCCTCTACCTTACCATCTTTATCTTTTGTAATATTCTCATTATTAAAGTGTATTTTAATTCCAATACTATTTTCTGATAATTTAATACTAGGTTTCTTAACAGAAGTAGTCTTTCTCTCTTCCGTAGGACTACAAGCAGTAGAACCTGCTTGAGTTGTTTCACATACCCTAATATAATATGTTCCACTAATTAACTCTTTTAAATCACAAGTATGACTATCAGTATTAATAGTACCAGTACTATCTAAATTACTAGAATTCTTCCCATATTCACATATAACTTCTTCTATAACAACATCATCACCAATAGCATCAGTATACTTTATTTCATTAATCTCATCAGTATAACTTTCAGATCCCTCTAAAGATGGAAATTTATCTAAAACCTCATTAATAATATTACCAGTACAAGCTCCATATATTATATCAGCTTCACTACAACCTCCTGTTTTTACATCACAAGTACTAAGTTCATTAAGCAACATAGGATTACTTTGTACATAAGTAACTAAATCCTTTCTAATACCTACATAAGTACTTTTACTAATATTATTAGGTAAACTACTAAAATCAATATTCTTATCTAATAAACCCTTATTTTGTAATTCACCAATAGTAATACAAAAATATTCTCCCTCATATCCTTTTCTATTATCTATCCTCTTCCAATAATCCTTATCATTACTCTTCTCAGTAGCATATACAGAAGCTGACTGCTTTATACTAGATACAGAAATATTAGAGCCCTCGTTCTTAGATTTATCTATTAACTTTGTAATACCAAAGACACTACCACCTATAACTAAACTTATTATTACTATTACTCCTAGTAATTCAATCAAAGTAAAACCTCTTCTATTCATTGTTATCCTCCAAAGATGGATCATAATATGCTCCTCCTGCTACTTGAAGATCTGAAGAATCTTTAGTTATTGATTTATCTTTTTTACCAAATAATAATCTAATAACTAGTTCATCATTAACATCTTTTACCGTAGCAATATAATAGTCTTCATCCTCTTCAACACTAATCTTATTATTAGTAGTATCATATAAAGAAGATACATACTCATAAACAAAATCATAAGAAAACTCCTTATCACTAAAAGAACTATCATTAATATTAGTATCTTTATCCTTATCTTTATAAATTACCAATGTTATAACACTTACTATAACTACTACCAATACTATACTAATTACCTTAAGTATATTTACTTTCTTATCACTCATATATACCTCCTACTTTCTAGAATAAGTATACCATCATAATTTTAATATTTCAATAAAAACATTTATTTTTTCCTAAAAATATGATAATATATATATTGAAAAGAAAGGGATGAAGTATATGCTTAAAACAGAAGACATATTAGATGAAAAAGATCCTAGAGTCAGAGCTAAAAATACTGATGTAGAATTCCCTCTATGTAAAGAATATAAAGAAATAATACCAGAAATGTTAAAACACTTAAGATATTCACAAATAGATAGATTAGCTAAAAAATACCATTTAAGACCCGGTATGGGATTAGCAGCTCCGCAACTAGGTATCAATAAAAACTTTTTTGTAGTCTGCTACGAAGTAGAAGATGGTAAATTTGAAGATTATATTTTAATAAACCCAAAAATAATCTCATATTCAGAAGAAATGATCTATGCTGGTGAGGGAGAGGGTTGTCTAAGTGTTAATAGAGAAGTAGAAGGAATAGTACCAAGACATGCTAGAATTACTGTAGAAGCTTATGATATAAATGGCAATAAATATAAATACCGTGTAAGAGAAGAACTAGCTTTAGCTTTTCAACATGAATTAGATCACCTAAATGGAATACTATTTGTAGATTATATTGATCCAAAAAATCCATATAAAGATAGTGAACTATATAGAAAAATATAAAAATATGCCCCACTAGCATATTTTTTTTAATACTTTCTTATTTATATCTTCAACATCTTCCCTATTAACTTCAAAATTATTACTAAAAACATAATTATACATAACCTTAGAAACAATACCTAATTTATCTTTCTTATTACCATAATAAATAATATTATTAAGATTAGTAGGAATACAAATTCTATTATCAAAATAAAGTTCAATACTATCAGGATAAAAGAAATTATTACCAATAACAAAAGAACTATTATTAATATATAAAGTATGAAGAAGCTTCCTTATTTCTGATAACTCATATAATACATCATTAGGAAGAAAAGATAAATCTTCACTCCTACCTAATATAACAAGTTTCCCATTATCACTAGTCCACTCTCTATTATTATACATCATAGTACCCCTACCACAATCACTGATAAAAAGTCTTCTAGTAACATAGTCATCTCCTAATAAGGAAAGCATAACATCAATAGTATTTTCCCAAGACTCATTTACTATATTCATAATATTACCTAGCTATAAAATAAATAATAACTCCAAGTAATAAAACTAATATTAAAGATAAAATAATTAAAGTTCTCTTACTAATATTTAAAAAACCATTCTTATTCATACTATTAAGCAAATTAATCTTAAACATATCCCTCTCAGCATGAGATTTAGATACCATAACCCCTTTATAAGTAGTTAATTCCTTTTGATGTCCCTCAGATAATATCTCTTCAGGAGTAATAGTATCCAGCATAATTAATTTTTGATTCTCATATAAAGTATAATGAAGAACTATATCTCCATGTACCTTAGCAAACATCCTATCAGTAGGCAACTTAAGTTCATACTTAACTATATTCTCCTGACTATTTTTAGATACCGGAACTCCTTGAAAATTACCATCTCTAAGAGCAGGTACATAATCAAAAATTAATTTCTTATAAGCAAGCATATTATACTTCTTCAAAGATCTTTCTATTTTTTTAAATTCATTTTCATTTAGATACTCAACAACATATGAATGCACTTTCTATCACCATTTTAATTGTACTACATTTTTATTATTTTTAAAAGAGCTTTTACATATTTTTTTACTCTATTTGTCATTTTTCCACCATATTTATAACACTATCTCCTCTTTTCACATATATTACTATAAAGGAAGGTATTATATATGAATGAAAGAGATATAATGTATGGAGGCTACTGGCAAAATATTCCTAATAATATGATGTATAATAATTATGGATTAGAATTGCCAAACAATGCACTTATACCAAATAATAATCCCTTTATAGAATTAAATAATAGAATAACATCTTTAGAAAACAAAGTAAAACTATTAGAACAAAAACTAAATATTAATCAAATACCCTATCAAGATGATAATTCTCTATATATGATATAAATAGTACTAGAAAAAAACTATTTTTTATAGTAAAATGTTATCATAGGGAAGTGAAAATAATGACGCCAAAAGAAATTAAAATTTATTTAGAAAATTATATTATTGATAATGGAAAAGTTTATCTAAAAGAAGATAATAAACAAATAACTGATGAAGATACTATTCTAAAAGTAAAAAGTGCAAGACTAATATATAACGAAGCAAGAGCAAGTTACCAAAGTGACATTAAACAATTCAATATTCCTAATGGAGATTTTCAAAAATATATAACTAAAACTATGGAAAAATTATCTGTTAATAATGAAATTAACACATATGGAATAAATAAATTAATAAATTCGCTATTAACATCAAACGGCCACTATGAAGAAAATATGTCAGGAAACGATTTAGTAAATAGTAAATTTTCAATATTAGTAGGAGTTAAACAAGAATATGCTCTAGCATACTTAAAATTAAAATTTAGAGAAAAAGGATTGGATATTGATAATTTCACTATAAAGCAAGATTTAAGTGAATTAAAACATAATGGAATATCAAAAGTTATTATAGATTTTAAACTAAAAAAATATGAGAAGAAAGAAAATATTTCTGATAAATATAAAGAAGTAAAAAATAAGGCAAAAGCCTTTTCTCATCCTAAAGCAGACTTATTAAATGAATTAGAAAAACAAAAAAAAGATGCTTTAGCTCATAATGATCAAGTTACTTATAATTTTGCCCAAAGTAATATTGAAAGAATAATTAGAGAAAATCCTGTTGAAGTTTCTCCTGAGCAATGGGATTTAATGGGACATGAAGAAAGAAAATCATTTATACTTATAAAAATGAAAGAAGCAAAAGTTTTAAATGATGAAGTTAACTTTAATTTTTGGAATGCAAACTTAAAACAATTAGAACAAAATAAGCAAGAAGCTCCAAATAAGAATGATGCACAACAAACAATGATTGAAACTACAACTTCTTTGTATGAAAAAATGATTAACGCACTAAAGAAAAGTAGATCAAACAATTTTACTGAAGAAGAAAAAAAGCAAATAGTAGGAGAAATCTATTATTACGAAGGATTTTTAGTAAATAGTTTACATAGTGAAGAAGAAATAAGACAAATAATGACAAAAGCAATGCAAGATTTTTCAAATACGCAATTTGAACAATATATACTTAATTCTCTTGTTTCAGAATTACAAGAAAGATTAAAGATTATTACTCCAAAAGGAGAAATTAATACTAATAATAGCGATCTTTCAGTAAGTATAAATAATATAAAAAAAGGAATAAATAAATTAAGTATAGAATATAAACAAATGTTATCAGACGGTAAAATAGATGATCAAGAATTAGATTACTTAATCAAAGAAGTTCAAAAATTATATATAACCGCTACTGCATTAAAAGCAAATAACTTATCACCTAGTGAATATCAAAAAGTAAATGAAATTATAGCAATTATCTCCAAAGAAGAAATAAAAATGCTATCATTAAGAGAAAATATTGAAAAAAGTATTCAAAATTTTCAAAGATAAAAAATAAATGAGCACCGAGAATTTACTTCTCAGTGCTTTTTACATAATCAATGGAAAATGTAAGCTAAAATATTATTATGGTGCCGAATGTAAGAATCAAACTTACCTCTAAGCATTACGAAGGCCTTGTTCTATCACTAAACTAATTCGGCGAAACATAACTAATATAAGTATAACACATATTTCCATTTTTTTAACAAAAACTTTTAATTTCTTCTAAATAATTGTTAATAATAGAATAAAGATAAATATAAGTTTTCTTATTAAATACTTTTTCTATATAATTCTTATAACCATTAACTTGCTTAATATAAGCATCATCATTAATATTCTTAAGCTTATAATCAATAATCTTAATATAATCATCATATTCTAAGATTAAATCAATAATTCCATGATAAGTAATATTATTCTCCTCATAAACAAACTCATATTCTTTATATACATTAATATAATTTTTATCAATCTTACTTAAAAACCTAGATATAATATCTCTATCTTTAGGAGATAAATTATCTAAATTATTAAAATCAGTATATTCAAAAAGCTCATGAACTCTTCTACCATACTCTAATTTATTTTCTTCTTCTTTAGTAAAAATATGAATATTCTTCTTAGAAAAAGACTTCTCTTCTTCATTTAAAATATCAATATTTAGAGGTTCAACTATAATCTTATCATTACATCTATTAATCATCTTCTTATAATCACCATTTCTAATCATATTATAATTCTTAGTAAGTTCTAAACTATCTATATCAATATTTTTATAATAACTCTTAGTAGTACCCTCTAGAGAATACATAATACTAGCAAAACTATTATATTTTTGTCTAATACTATTATCTACTACATCATAAACGACACTATTATCTTTATTAGAATTAGGAAGAATAAATATCATCTTCTCTTTAGCTCTAGTAACCGCTACATAGAAAAGTCTAATTCTCTCTCCAATATTTTCTTTAACATAATTTCTATAAGCTAGATTATGATAAATAGTATTATAATAAAATTTATTCTTATAAGGAATAATAATTCCATATTCATTATCATAAGAAAATCTACTAGTAGCCTCACTAAGATTAAATCCATTAGATAATCCTCCAAAATAACAAATACTAAATTCTAATCCTTTAGAAGCATGAATAGTCATAATCTTAACAGTATTACTATTACTTTCTTCTACTTTATATTCAATCTTCAAATTATTATCTATAACTTCCTCTAAATAATTTTTATAATCATAAATATCATAATTTAAATTAATTAAATTACTAGTAATTTCTTTTAATTTATCTATTCTAATAACATTAGAAGCATAATCTCCTAGTAAAAAGAGTTTATTATATATATCATATTTATCCACTATTAAATCAATAATATCATCTAGGCAAATACTAGAAATAGAAGTAGCTATACGCATACTAATCTTATAAATATCACTATCTTTAAAAGTATTATTTAAAAAATAATCAAATAAAATATTATCATCAATATTAAATAAAAAACTTCTCCCAATAGAAATAAATAGCTTCTTAAACTCATTATCAATAACATTATCTTTAACTTTAATAATAAAACTAATAATATTCTTAATTACTAAAATAACTTCTCCATCTATTAAATTAATAGACTTAACAATAGAAGTATTAATTCCTCTATATTCTAATATCTTCTTAAAAAGAGTAAATGCTTTACTATTATCTAATAATATAACAAAATCACTATATTTAACTTTTCTAATTCCATTAGTAGTCTTATCAAATACTTTATAACCACTATTAACTTTATTAATAATATCATCCGCTATTAAAAAAGCCTCTATCTCATTATTACTAAAATTAGTATCATTCAAATAACTATATACTTCAAAATTATTATTTTCTTTATTATCACCATCATTCTTATACATTAAATTACCGTATACCATTCTATGTTCTTTCTTATAATTAGCTCCCCCAATATCATCATCCATTATCTTATCAAATATCAAATTTATATTATTAATAACTTCTTCTCTACTTCTAAAGTTCTTATTTAGATCAATCTTAATACCATTAATATTCTTACTATAGGCATCATATTTATTCTTAAAAATATAGGGATTAGCATTCCTAAACCTATATATAGATTGCTTAATATCTCCTACCATATAAACATTATTATTAGATATATAAGAAATAAATTCTTCTTGTACATCATTAGTATCTTGATATTCATCTATTAATATTTCATTTAACTTATTTTTAATCTCTTCACGAACAATCTTATTTTCTTTTACTAATTTAATAGCTAAATTAGCAATATCTGAGTATTCAAAACAATTATATTTCTTCTTATACTCATATACCTTAGTATCTAGCATAAATAATATTTTAATAATAGTACTAATATGATCTTTAGTCATAAAAATACCATCTTTTATATCATTACTATCTTTATAAATAACTAGCTTTCCAATATCTTCAATAAGCTTCTTAATCTTTTCTTTATATTCTTTAGTAATATCTGAACATCCCCTAGTATTAGGTAATTTAACATTAATATTAATCTTAATATCATCATAAGTATAAGAATCAAATAAAGGACTAAGTACATCATACATCTTCTCAACATATTCACTATCATCCATATATTCTAAATACTCTCTAATCTTATTAATTAACCCGATAATCTCTTTAACATAATTCTCAATATCTTTATCTATAACATCAGTATTAAATTTATTTTCAATATAATTTTCTAAATATTCTCTCTTATTAGTAAGTAAATCTAATTTATTATTAATATTTAATATAAAATCAAATATTTCTTTATCACTCTTCAAAGCATAAGTATTAATAAGATCTATAAAACCTTTATCACTACTATTATATAACTCATTAAAAATATCATTTAAAACTTTTTTCTTATATAAATAAATAACAGATGAATCAATAATACTAATATCCCTACTAACAGATAAATAATAATGATACTTCTTAACAATACCAAGAGCATAAGAATCAAAAGTAGTAATATCTGCTGTATCAAGCTTAGCTAGCTCACTAGTAAAACCATGTTCCTTAAGCTTACTACCAATTCTCTCTCTCATCTCACCAGCAGCCATCTTAGTAAAAGTAAGAATTAAAAGATTATTAACTGAGATACCCATCTTAACTTTCTCTAATACTCTTTCTGTTAAAACAGCAGTCTTTCCCGAACCTGCACCAGCAGATACAATAATATTATTGCCACTAGTATATATTGCTTTTTCTTGTTCCTTAGTCCAAGCCATTATATCACCTCTTTTTTGTATTTCCTATTTCTTTAATAGAATCTTCATCAATACAAATACCTTTTATAATATCTCCATAAGGAAGCATAGAACTATTATAAAGATACTTATACTTTTCTTTTTCTAAAGGAGTAAGTTTCATTGACAAGGGTTCAAAAAAATAGGTTAAATAATCATTAATCCTCATAAACATATCTTCATCTTCAAAATAAAGTAGCCAAGCTTCCTTATCTATTAACTTACCATCTTCATATATATCACCTGTATATAAATTCTTAAAACTATACTTCATCATTTACCTCCTCATTTATATATATATAATCTTTCTCTCTTACATAACAAATATCTTTATATTCACATCTTAAACAACTAGCATTCTTACCATTAATAATCTTAGGATTAATTAAAAAATCTCCCTCTAATATTTCCTCAGTAGCAGTATTAATAATATTATCTGTACTGTCAATAATATTATTAATATCCTCACAAGAAAGAACCTTACTCCTACTACTAAAACCTTTACTAGTAAGTTTCATTGACTTAATTAACTTAGAATCACTATAAGTACTATCAAATTTAGATATAACATTCTCTTCATTTATAGTATAACCCTCAAGTCTTAAACTCTTTTCTCTCTCTTCATCATAATCTTTAGTATTATTCATATTAATATTAAATAATTTCTGCAAATAAAAGCCTACAATCTTTATATTCTTAATATTCATCTTACTAGATAAATATAAATATATAGGTAGTTGAAGTGATAATCCATACTTCATATTATTTAAATTAATATAATTACTATTTCCTGTCTTATAATCAATAACTACTAAATAAGTATTATCTTCTTCCTCTTTATATATAACTTTATCAATTACTCCTTTAAATATTACTTTAATCTTACTATCTTTATTTACACATACTTCATGTTCGGTCATAACTTTATCAAAAGACATATAATCATATTGCCTCCTGATGATCTCACCAGCGGTCCTTAACTCTTCTTTAACATTATTAAGTAAACACTTCTCTCTACTACTAAGATCTCTACTACTATTTAAAAATTTTAAATAACATTCGTCTAAATCAAAATTATCGTCTTCCATATGTGATAAAATATAATGAGCCATATTACCAATTATAATATTAAAATCATCTTTTATTAAGTTAATCTTTAATATATTACTTATATAATATTTAAACTTACACTCATAATAATTATTCAATGCTGTATAAGAAAAATATAAAGAATTATTTAAGTACTTATATAACTTATCTGTACTAATCTTATGATAACTATTATCATACTCCATATATTTTATACTATAATTACTATATAATAAATCAAGATCATCATTCTTAATATTATATTTAACTAAATCATCTAAATAATTAACTAAAAAGATCTTATTACTCATATTAGAATTAATATACATTCGTTTATAATCTTTTATAATATTAACATCATTTAGTAAATCACAAGTACTATATACTCCACTATTGTCATAAAGCTTATAACTAATAGTTAAATTATTAATATCATAAATTCTTTTAATTACATCAATCTTTTTATTAATATTAAGAAGAAGAGAAGTATCATATCCTAATATATCTTTTTCATAATCACTAAAATAATCATCATCTTTATATAAGTGAGGAATATTCTCTTTATTAAAACCCATTAAAAAAACATAATCATCATCTTCAAAATAATCATTAATATCACATACACATACTCCATTAATATTATCATATAAATAAGTATTCTTAAAATCATTTACAAGCATTTCGTAAACTTCATTCTTGTCATCTATAAAACTATAATTATTTAAAACTTTTACTATCTTCTCTTTAATATCATCATTATAAATACTATCAAGTATATTATCAGTATTAGCAAAATTATTTAGAATACTCTTTACATACGAAGTAGAATAAATACTCCTCTTCTTTATAGAAATGGGAATATTATATATTTTAAATAATCTATATATAACTTCTCTATATTCTTCAAAAATAATTAGTTTAATCTTATTAATACTAATACCTTTTCTTAATAAATTACAAATATTATCTATAACAAAAATAACTTCATCATCAATATAATTAAATTCATATATATTATCTATTACATTATTCCTATACTTATAATTAATAACCTTATAATTAAGATCTTTAAATATCTTCATATAATACTTATTAATATAACCATAACCATATATATATATATCTTTATCTAAAACATAATTTCTAAATTTATAATCATATATAAGAAGATTATTACTATCTAAATAAGCGTAGATATCTTTTAATAACTTCATCTTATCATTATCTAGTAAATCACTAATATAACATAAATTATTTAAAAATACTAAAGCACTACTTAAATCAATATTAAACTCTTTCATTAAATTATAAATAGTTCTATTATCATATAAAAAAGTATATTTACCAGTAAATTCTTCCAAAGAAAAAAACTTAATATTATAATTATAATATTTCTCTCTAGCTAACTTAATAATATTATTCCTAATGCTATTAGGAATAATTAATATAATCTCTTTCACATTAACCACCTATTAACATTATCTCACATTTAACATAAAAAAAAAAGAAAAAAAACTTTTCTTTACATATTATCTCTTCTGATACAATGAGCCTTATAAGTATTCAATGCAAGAGAAGCAATTGTCATAGGTCCAACACCACCGGGAACGGGACTAATATAACTAGCTTTATCTTTAGTAGAAGCAAAATCAACATCTCCACATAAACTTCCATCATCTAATCTATTAATACCAACATCAATAATGACTGCTCCCTCTTTAATCATATCACCATTAACAAAATTAGCTTTTCCAATGGCCGCTACTAAAATATCGGCATTCTTAGTGTAAAAACTTAAATTCTTTGTCTTAGAATGACATAAAGTAACGGTAGCATTTCTATTAGTAAGAAGAGAAAACAAAGGTTTACCTACTAAAGGGCTTCTACCTAATATAACAACATTAGCTCCCTCAATACTAATATTATAATGATCTAGTAACTTAACAATTCCTAAAGCTGTACATGCTATCAAAGAAGCAGAATTATGAACTAGCTTTCCCATATTAATATCTGTAAGACCGTCTACATCTTTACTAGGAATAATAGCATTCTGTAGTCTACTAGCATTCAAATTATTAGAAATAGGCATTTGAATTAATATACCATCTACTTTGTCATCATTATTCAATGTATTAATAATATCTATAACATAACTTTCACTTACTTCATCATCTAATCTAATAAGATTAAAATTATATCCAAGTCTTTCAGCCATTTTTTTCTTTTGTCCTACATAAACTTCACTAGCAGGATTGTTTCCTATTAAAATAACGGTAAGTCCTATTTTTTTATCTAATACTTTATCTTTTAAATCATTTAATATCTCTTCTTTTAATATATTACCCTCTAATAATTTCATATTATCTACCTCGACCCTTTTTATCATAATCATTATATTCTCTATTAAATAATACTCTATGATCTTTTTCTTTAAGTAAATAAAACTTAGCCATATAACCATCAATAATAATCTTAATCTTTTCTAATATAAGTCTACTATAGGTATTACCTACATATTTCTTATAATTATTAATAATATTAAATCTTAAGCGTTCTGCTTCCTTAACCATATCTCTAATATGCTCAGTATTACCATCATCACTATCATCAATATCAATAGCATTAAGCTCAAATAATAGCTTATCTATCTTACGATCAATCTTCTTTTTAATTAACTTCTCAGTAAGAACAGGAGAGACAAATACAACCTTATTTACTAAAATAGCATCTTCTTTCTTAACTTTAGGAGTAACTTTATATCCTTTTTTATCATACTCTATATAAACAATTTCCCCACTATTAGTATCTTTACTTACAAAATAACTACTCATCACTACCCCCTAATAAATCAGGTCTATTTTCTTTAGTAAGCCTTATCTTTTCACTTAATCTATACTTTCTAATATTTTCATGATGTCCACTCAAAAGAACTTCAGGTACCATCATACCACGATAATTAACGGGCTTAGTATAATTAGGATAATCAAGTAAATTATCATCAAAACTCTCACTATTTAATGATTCACTACTAATAACACCATCAATAAGTCTTATAACACTATCCATAACTACCATAGAGGGGATCTCTCCACCAGTTAAAACATAATCTCCTATTGAAAGAGTCAAATCCACTATAGATTTAATTCTCTCATCAAAACCCTCATAATGTCCACATAATATAATGAGATGCTTATATAGGGATAATTCATAAGCCACACTCTGTTTATAAACCTTACCAGAGGGTGTCATCATAATAACAAGTGTATCATCTCTTTTCAAGCTTTCAATAGCTCTAAATATGGGATCACACATAAGTACCATCCCTCCTCCTCCACCAAAAGGATAGTCATCAACTTGTTTATTATTATAAACGGTATAATCTCTAATATTATGTATTTCAACTTCAATAATCTTTTTATCTATAGCTCTTTTAATAATTGATTCAGTTAAAAAATTATCATACATATTAGGAAATAGTGTAAGTACATCAATCTTCATAAATACTCCCCCAATCACATACTTTCCCTTTAATTAATTATAATATATTCCCTAATAAAAGTCTATATTTTTTTCTAAAATACCATTTTAAATAACCATGTAAAAACACCTATAAATAAATTTATAGATGTTTTAAATAACTTATTAACCTCTAGGTACCTGCTGAGTTATACAATGAATATTACCACCACCAAGTAATATTTCTCTAGCATAAATTGTTTCAATTACTCTATCAGGATATAAAGATTGTAATAGCTCTATAGCTTTTTCATCATTAGGATCGTTAAACACTGGAAGAGCAACAAATCCATTACCAGTATAATAATTTACATAAGAAGCTGCTAATCTATCTCCCTCTTGTCTTGGAAGAGTACCATCAATGGCATCTACACCCTCACTTTCTTCTTGTGTAATTAAGATAGGTTTTGGTGTATATAACTTATGTATTTTTAATTTTCTACCCTTAGCATCTGTTTCACTCTCTAAGTATTCTAAAGCTTTCTTACTAATCTCATATTGTGGATCGCTCTCATCATCTGTCCAAGCAAGTACAACTTCTCCTGGTCTGACAAAATTACAAATATTATCTATATGTCCATTAGTTTCATCATTATAAATACCCTCTGGAACCCATAATACTTTACTACAACCTAAGTAATCACATAATGTTTTCTCTATTTCTTCTTTTGTCATATTTGGAACATTTCTACCAGATGATTCTCTTAATAGTGTCTCAGCACAAGTTATACAAGTACCTTCACCATCAACATGGATTGATCCACCTTCTAGAATAAAATCATCTAATCTATAACTATCACATTGTTCAAGTTCACACATTTTCCTAGCCACTGCATCATCTTTATCCCAAGGGAAATATAGTCCATCTACTAATCCACCCCAAGCATTAAAAGCCCAATCTACCGCTCTTAATGTGCCGTTATCATTAACTAAGAATGTTGCTCCACAATCTCTCATCCAAGAATCATCATTACTCATCTCCACTACTTTTACTTTTGGATCAAGCATATTTCTGGCATTTGCATATTGTGCATGTGATACACACATTGTAATTGGTTCATATTTAGCAATTGTATTAGCAACTTCTGTAAATACTTTTTGAGCAGGTTTTGCACCTAATCTCCAGTTATCTGGTCTTTCAGGCCAAATCATATATGTTCTTCTATGAGGTTCAAACTCTCCCGGCATTCTAAAGCCATCATTTATAGGTTTACTATTTAATCTTTTCATTTCTATCCTTCTTTCTTTTATACAAATTTATTTATTCTTTTCTTTTACTCTTGAAACTAATATTTCTTCAATAATAAATGATACAATAACTCCTACTATCAAAGGAATATTACTACTAATATATTCCATAGTAAAATCACCAAATAAAGTAAATATTACTCCAAGAATTAATAATACAAACGGTACTATAGCAAATACTTTAATAAAGCCATCACTTCCCGGTACTTTATAAACTCTCTTTGTATTATCTGTCTTTCTTAATTTTAAGAAAGCTAAGAATACAGGAATATAACTAATTAATAAAGTAACTAAGCTAAGTGAAAAGAATGTCCAAAACAAATTACTAGCAGACTCAGATACTTCTCCTAATATTATTCCAACAACTACAATTACTGAAGCTACTACTCCATTCATAATTGAAGCCATATGTGGTACTCCTTGCTTATTTGTCTTTGAGAATACTTTTGGAAGTCCACCATCATCTGCACTATATTTAGCCACGGAATTAACACCAAATGACCATGATACGATATTTGCTACCATTGTATAAATAAACATAAGACCAACAACAATTACAATTCCCCTAACAATATCTGCATTCATTCCTAATTTAGTAAGTAAAATCATAAAACTTTCGGTAATTCCAGATGCTTCAGCATCTTCAAGACTCATAGCAATATTAATTCCAGTAGCAGGAAGTACATAGAATAAAGCCATTAAAGCTCCTCCTATTACTAATGCTTTTGGTATTTCTTTCTTAGGATTTTCCATATCATCTGCAAATGTTGCTACAACTTCAAAACCTAAGAAATTGAAGATTATTACTGATAAAAATGATAATCCTGCTAAATCTAAACTTGGTAACAAATCTGCTACACTAGCAATAGGATTAGCACTTTCACCTGTTTTAATATACACATATATACCTAAGAACCCAAGTCCTACCATGAAAGCAATCTTAAAGAATGTTCCTATATTAACAATCCATTTACTTTCTCCTATTCTTTGTGTTCCTAAGAAACTAACAAGCCAAGTATAACCAAGCTGTAAAATTAATAACCATATAATTGATAACTCAATATCAAATATTCCCATTACAACATCAGTAACCGCTACCGCTAAAGATGCTATCCATAGTGGAAAATTAATCCAATAATTCCAAGCAACACGAGCAGCCCATTTAGGTCCAAAAGCTCTTTTTACCCAGTCATACATTCCCCCTTCACTTTGATATGTTGTTCCTAGTTCTGCAGAAATCATACCATAAGGAATACAAAATGCAACGATTAGAAATATCCACCAAAAATATTGCGAATTTCCTATTGCTGCTGTAGGCATTACTGATTCTGCTACTAAAGTAATACATACTGTTGCCAATATGGCATCAAATAACTTAAATTTTTTCTTCTTTTCCATAATTCATACTATCTCCCTAAATTTTCTTTGCATATACGAGTAGTTTCTTCTTCTTTTCCCATTAAATAAACTAATAAACCACGCATTGCTGTAAGACGATTTTCTGCTTGATCAAAGCAAATTGATATGTCCTTATCATCCATAACCTCATCAGTTACTTCTTCCCCTCTAGTAGCGGGTAAACAATGTAAGAACTTTGCATGAGGAGCAGCCTTTTTCATCATTTCCATATTTACTTGATATTTTGGATAAAAGATCTTCATTCTCTCTTCTTCAGATAACTCTGCTTCATATAATCCATACCAAACATCAGTATAAATAAAGTCTGCATCTTTAAGTGCTTCCTCTTCGTTATCAGTAATTAAATAGCTTCCACCACTTACTTGACAATTAGCTTCAGCAATATCTAAATACTCCCCTTTTAATTGAAAACCTTTAGGACCGTAATGTACAAAATGTCCACCCATTTTTGTAATCATCATCATCAGTGAAGCACAAACCTGCGTAGCATCTCCTACAAACACCACTTTTAAGTCTTCAACTTTTTTACCTTCTGGCATATGCTCAAATATTGTGCAAATATCGCCCATTTCTTGTGTTGGATGATTATAATCACTCATGCCATTCAATACTGGAACAGTAGAATATTTTGCTAATTCTTGTACTGTCGTATGTTTCTGAACACGAGCCATTATGACATCAACTAATCTTGAAAGTACAGTAGAAGTATCTTTCATACTCTCATGTTTTCCCAGTTGAATTTGTCCCGGTGCCAAATACTGAGCATGTCCACCTAGCTGAGTCATTGCTGTCTCAAAAGATACTCTTGTTCGCGTTGAAGACTGCTCAAAAATCATTCCTAATGTTTTATGATATAAAACATTAAGTGGATATCCAGCTTTAATATTTTCTTTAATTAGTAAGCTTAAATTTATGATATCCAATAGTTCTTCTTTTGTAAAGTCCTGTGTAGTAATATAATCTTTTTTTCCCATACTAACATCTCCTTTCCTACTTTACAAACAAATTATATCATATTGCCTCCTGTTTTTCAATAATATTATTCATATTTTTTAATCTTCTGTCATACTTTTTAATACTCTAAACCACTTGTTTTTAGTAATATTCTGCCTGATATCAATATTTTTAAATAAGTGTTTTGAATAAAATAATATTGATAAATTTGATAAAACTATAATTCCATCTGTTATAGCACAAGAATATGATCCTACACCTATATCATATATTACCCATAAAATATAAGATATTATAGCCCCAAATACTACTTTATTTTTCTTTTTAGTCAAACTATAACCATCTATTAAACTAGCTAAAATTGGAAGTATATCTACTAGTGCTGTATAACTTACTACTCCTCCTAATATTCTAAATGGAATAGATATTTTATAAATAAGAGCATCTTTATTTGTCTTATAATATAAGAAATCACAAACTACTTCTAGTAAACATATAATTAATCCGCTATAAGCTTCAAGTAATAAATAATGAACACAATAAAGTATAGTAGCAATAATTTGAAAGGCTAATATCCTATTTGTATCTTTTCTATAATAACTAAAAAGTAAAAGTAACCAAGCTAAAAAACCAAGTAACTGAATAAATATATTATAATAGTTCATACTTCACCTCTATTTAATATCTGCCCATATCTTATCATATAAAGAAATCTTTTCTCCAATATTCTTTATATAATTACCATTTCTCATTATCTTCGTCAATTCATAACTACTTATATTTTGTACATTCTTATTACTACTTATATAAGGATAAGTATTAATAATCTTTCTACTTACTTCATCTTCTAGTAAATAATCAATAAATAAATAAGCATTATCTATATTTTTAGCATTCTTAAGTATCACATAATTATCTATACTAAGAGCATGTCCCTCTTTAGGATAAATAATATCAATCATATTATTCTTCTTTTTAGCTAGTAATGCTTCAGCATTCCACATTACCCCAATATCTACTTCATCAGTTATCAAGAAAGTTTTAGGACTATCACTATCAAAAGCCTTAATATTATCTTTTAATTGCAATAACCATGCCTTAGCTTCTTCTAAGCTATTAGAATCTATCTCATTCATATTATAACCTAATGCTCGGAGAGCCATCCCAATTACTATCCTCTGATCATCTAATAAAACAACATTATTTTTATAATCAATATCTAATAAATCATTATAACTTAAAATATTATCATCTATATTATTCCTATTGACCGCTATTACGGTAGTAGCAATTAGAAAAGGTAGAGAATAATCATTATTTAAGTCATAATCTTGATTTAAAAATATTTTATTAATTTTATTATAATTACTAATTCTAGTTTTATCTAGTCTCTCTATTAGTCCCCTATTAATCATAAGTTCTACCATATAATCCGAGGGAAATATCAAATCATATGTCCCCTCTTTAGAACTATTAATTTTAGCTAGTAACTCTTCATTCGAAGAATAAGTACTATAATTTACTTTGATCTTATACTTCTTCTCAAAACTACTAATTACCTCACTAGGTATATATGAAGACCAATTTAGTACATTAATTTCAGAAGTATAATTATTACTACAACCAGTAAGTAATAGAATCATAAACAGAATTAATATTTTTTTCACTTTACTTCCCCCTTTATCTTTCTAGACTGAATAAAAACTAACATTGTTATAAATATTATTACTATTAACAACATTAAACTTGATAGAGCATTAACATCAGGTGTAATTCCTGTTTTAATTATTGAATAAATATAAAGAGGAAGAGTATTACTACTTGGACCTGCGGTAAAATAGCTTATTACTACATCATCCAATGATAAAGTAAAAGCAAGTAAGCCTCCACTTATAACTCCTGACTTTATTAGTGGTAAAGTTACATAAATAAATGTCTTTAGACTACTAGCACCTAAATCTTTAGCGGCTTCTTCATAAACTACTATATTATTAGAGAAAGTAGCACGCACACTAACTATTACATAAGGAATAGAAAAAGCAATATGAGATAATATTATTGTAAATAATCCTAAGTCTAATTTCGTCAAAGTATATACTGATAAGAGTGCTATACCAAGTACTATTTCTGGTATTACTATTGGTATATAAATTAACTTATTTATTAAATTCTTAAAAGGAAAATCATACTTATTAAGACTAATTGCTGATATGGTACCTACAATAACCGCTATTACAGTACTAGTTATTGCTACTACTAAGGTATTGGCAAAAGCCATTATTAAATTAGTATTTTGAAATAAATTCTTATACCAATCAAAAGTAAAGCTTTCAAATATAACATTCATCTCTGAGGAATTAAAAGAAAAAATTACAAGTATTATTATTGGCAAATATAAAAAGATAAATACTAATCCTATAAAAAGATTTTTTAATACTTTATTCATATTTAGAAACCTCCCAAATCATCCATCTTTCCTCCTAATTTTTTATATAACTTAACTAATAAAAGCGTTACTAATATTAAAAATATTGAAATAGCAGAACCAAAAGGCCAATTTCTTGCTGTTAAAAATTGATTCTTAATAAGATTGCCAATTATCATTATTTTTCCTCCTCCAAGGATATCCGCTATAAAGAAATATCCAATAGCGGGTATAAACACCATCAAAGATCCGCTAAATACTCCAGATATAGTCTCTGGCAATATAATATTTTTAAATATAGCAAATGGCTTTGCCCCTAGATCTTTTCCTGCTTCTATTAAATCATTATCAAGCTTAAATACCGCCGAACATACTGGTAAAAGCATAAATGGAAGTAATGTATAAACCATTCCTACTATTATTCCTAAATTATTATACATTAAATTAAGAGGCTCTTCTATTATATTTAAATCTAAAAGAATATTATTTATAATACCATTCTTTCTTAAAATTACAATCCAACTATATGTTCTAATTAATGAATTAGTTAAAAATGGTATCATAATAAGTTTAGTAACTAAATTCTTTATATTATTACTTTTATTTCTCAGTAAAAGAGCAAATGGATAAGCAATGCAAATACAAATAGCAGTAGTTATTATCCCTATTAAAAAAGATTTTAATAATATTTTTATATATGTAATATCAAAAATATCTAAATAATTTCTTAAAGTAAATTCATATATTATTCCTCCATAATAATCTGTTTTTAAAAAACTTAAAAAGAAAATATAAATAAGTGGTAAAAGGATTAATACTGTAGTATATATAATTACAGGCATTGAAAATAATATTTTTAATATATTTCTTCTTTTCATTTGTTATTTTCCTTTATTACTACTATATCATCCTTATTAAATTTTAAATAGACGGTATCACCCTCAGAATAAGAATTCTCTTCAAATGTAGTTACCTTTACTTTTAAATTATTATTTATATTTACTGTTAATTTAGTTATTGCACCATCATATATACTATCCTCAATAATTCCCTCAATACTATTTTTTAATATATTAGATGAAATCTTTATATCTTCTGGTCTTATCATCAAAGTAAGTCTTTCATCCATCTGATACCCAAGATTATTAATAAGCAAAGTTATATCTTCATTAATTTTTACATAAGCATTATCTTCGATAATTGATATTATAACTCCCTCAAAAATATTTGATTCCCCTATAAAGTCCGCTACAAAAGTTGTTTTTGGATGTTTATAAATATTTTTAGGGGTATCATTTTGCTGAATCAATCCCTTATTTATTATTACTATTCTATCACTCATAGTCAAAGCTTCATCTTGATCATGTGTTACATAAATAAAAGTTATTCCTAATTTCTTTTGAATTTTTTTTAGTTCTATTTGCATTTGCTTTTTTAGTTTTAAATCAAGAGAACATAATGACTCATCAAGTAGCAGTACTTTAGGATTCATAATTATTCCCCTTGCAATAGCTACTCTCTGCTGCTCCCCACCAGATAATTCATGTGGATATCTTTTTTCAAATCCCTCTAGTTTTACTAATTTAATGACTCTTTTTACTCTTTTCTCTATTTCTTTTTTTTCTATTTTTTTCATTTTCAAGCCAAAACTAATATTATCTTCAACGGTCATATGAGGAAACAAAGCAAATTTTTGAAATATTGTATTAACTTCCCTTTTAGTTGGATCTAAATTAGTTACATCAATATTATCAATATAAATATTGCCACTACTAGCTTTTTCTAAGCCAGAAATTAATCTTAATATTGTGGTTTTTCCACATCCTGATGGACCAAGTAATGTCAAAAACTCTCCTTCATAAATTTCTAATGATAAATTTTTAATAATAGTTTTCTTATTATATTCTTTTGAAACATTATCTAATTTTACTAATACTTTTTTTTCAAGTAAACTAGGTTTTATATTTTCCATTTGTCTCCTCTTTTCTTAATTTCAAGGCACATAACTACCTTATCACTACTAATTTTATCACAAAATAAAAAATTAATCTACTATTTTACTAGATTAATTTTTCTTACCAATTTATACCCCATACTACCAGTAGGAGATTTAGCTCTTATAACACCCCCACTATAACCATCTTTACAAGACCATATACCATCATCATTAAGCCTCCAAAAATGAAAATCTAGGGTGTCGTCAGTAGTAAATTCTTCTTGAAATACTGCTACTTTATATGATAACTCTTCACTACTATACTTTATTCCTAATATTTCTAAATCATAAAGTATTGCCTTTATTAATTTATCATTATTACTAATATTATATATATGAGAAAAGCATCCCGGATCAAAAATAAAACTACTGTTTTCCTTGATAAAGGCTTCATTAAAATAATTAGGTAAATCTAATCTTAAGGCATATCCATAACAGTTAATACTCCTATTATGGTTATAATAATTATAATCATAATTATAATTGGGAATATCACTCATATTACCTCTTCTTAAACTTAAATATTTAATATACAGATCTAATAACTCATAATAAGATAGATCGTTATTAACTACTTCCAATCTTATTCTTTCAATATCATTCATATAGCACCCCCCAAAGTACTAATACTATAACATATAAATATAATAAAGTAAATGAAAACTAGAAATTTTACAGGATAAAATAATGAAAAATTTTTAAAACACTTAATTAAGCCAATATT